>JAGLQP010000179.1 GCA_023136785.1 Spirochaetales bacterium | reverse complement strand
CTGTCTCGGCGCCATGGGCACCCACGAGGCGGCGGTACGACTGACCCAATACCTGGTGCTTCTCAACTCCTACACCGAGAGATTGCGGGAGTTTGACAATATCATCGTATTGGCCGTGATAGAGAACCTCGGCAGCCTTGGGGACAAGACTGCCTTCGATGATCTGTTGTATGCCCAGTATCTAAGCTATTCAAGCGAAATTAAAAAAGCCGCTCGGGATGCCTTGGAAAATCTGAAGTGGTAGCTCCGGACCGGTCGCTTCACCGGCGATGAATCGGGGTAGAATCTCTTACTTTTTCCTCTTCGCCCTATCCCTGTGGGCCACCCTCTTCTTCTCCAAAACTGTTTCCGGATTTATCTTCCCGGTCCTTGGTCTTGGTTTGCTTGCCCTTGCCGTCACGGTCCTGCCTGTTGAGGATCCCCGCTGGAAGCAGAGGGGTCTGGCATTCGGGTTTCTCGGTTTGGGTGTACTGATCGGCGCCTTCAGGGCGCCGGATGCTATGCCGAACTCCTATACGGCAATCCCGCTGGATCGAGTGGGAGAGTTTCACGGGATACTGAGTGCGGACAGCACAGCTGTGCCGCACTCCTCCGAAGTACTGACCCGCTACCCGGTGAAGCTCGAGCAGGTGGTGAATAGAGACGGGGAGCTGCGAGGCTCCGCCGGAGGAGAGGTCCTGGTTTGGGTTCGCGGCGGACAGATGATGTTCAAAGGCCAGGAGATCATTGTGGAGGCCGAACCGGCCCCCAGCCGAGAACCCGGCCGATTCGCCTATGTCTGCTGGGCGGATCGGGGACAGATCCAGGTCGGGGGATTCCGCCGGCCTGTTGATTCGCTTCGGGCAGGGTTTTTCTCTGTGATCCAAAGGCGTATTCGGGATCTCGAGCCTCCTGTGGCGGCCCTGCTGTCTGCACTGCTGCTCGGACGGAGGGAGGAGCTGCAGCACTCTCTGTACCAGCAGTTTCGTTACAGCGGCAGTCTTCACCTGCTGGCTCTTTCCGGCCTGCACCTGGGTATCCTCTATTTTTTTCTCTCCCTCCTGCTGCGTTTCGTACGGGACAGACGGGCAAGAGGGTTGGCCGCTTCCGCCCTTCTCCTCGGGTATGTCTTCCTCGTAGGCTGGCGCCCATCTCTTGAACGGGCCGTGTTTATGCTCTTGATGGCCAGTCTCGGCTATGTTCTCGATCGGGAGCTGCATCCTTTGAACCTCCTCTGCCTGGCAGCTTCGATTCTTCTGGTTCTGCATCCGTACTATGCCTTCGATCTCTCCTTTCAGCTTTCCTTTGTTTCTCTATTGGGTATCCTGCTCCTCGGACCGTACCTGTACCGACTTTGGCAACCCTATGTGCCCAAGTTGATCGGGTGGCCTCTGGCCATTTCCCTGAGTGCTCAAATCGGTACTGCCCCCCTCGTGTTATTTCATTTTGGCGCCGTCCATCCTGTCGGAGTAGCGGCGGCTCTGGTATTGATCCCCCTGATAACCCTGTTTCTCGGCGCCGGTCTGCTCTTCGTGGGATTGAGCGCCCTGCCGATTTCCATAAACACCTTGTTTGCCGAAGCACTGCTGCTGCTGTACAGATCGATCACCTTTTTCCTCCGCATCTTTGCTCGCCTGCCCGGCCTGCATCTGCAGTGGAGACCTCTGTATTGGGGTATCCTGGCTGTGCTGCTCATTCCCTTCCTGCTCGAGCTCCCGGTGAAAAAGAGGGACCGGATATGCTGAACTACAATTCTCCTATCGAGATACGCCGTGTTCTGGAACAGCTCGGTGTTCGGTTGCAGAAGCGATGGGGGCAGAATTTCCTCGTCAACCGGGGTGCGCGGGAGGCAATCGTGTCGCTGGTTGACCCTGAAGCGGGGGACAATGTCTGGGAGATCGGACCCGGGTTGGGAACGTTGACCGCGCTCCTGTTGCCGAAAGTCCGGTCTGTTGCGGCTTTCGAAATCGATCGGGGACTGGTCACCTATCTGAGGGAAAACTTCGGCAACCGGAACAACTTCGCCCTCGTTACCGGGGATGTGCTGAAGACCTGGCGATCCTATCTAAGGGAGCATGGAACCCCGAATAAAATCGTAGGAAATCTGCCCTATAGTTCCGCCTCAGCACTGATCGCGGCACTGGCGGAAAATCGCGTCCTTGCCGACAAGTTGGTATTTACGGTACAGCGGGAGTTGGCACAGCGGCTGGGCGCCCAGCCGGGGATTAAAAATTACTCTTCCTTTTCGGTTCTCTGTCAGACCGTGTATCGCATCAGCGAGCGCATGCAGCTCAAACCGGGATCCTTTTTCCCCGCCCCCGAGGTGCATTCAACTGTGGTGGTTCTTGAGCCGAAGCGGGAGGTGGAAGATGTGCCTGAGTGGAGCTTTTTCCTCGTCTGTCTGCGGATGCTCTTCCAGAGCAGACGGAAGACCATGAGAAACAACCTGCTGGCAGGTGGAATCGCCAGCCGGGATCGAGCCGACAGATTGAATGAGATTTTTAAGAAACTGGGCATCGATCCGGGACTACGGAGTGAGAGGCTTTCCCCTGAAGCGTTGATGCAGCTAAGCCAACATCTGGCCGCGGAGCTACAGGATCTTTAGCTGTTCTAAGACCTCGGTCAGGGCCTTTTTGTTCTCCCCGCTCATCGGACACATGGGCAGCCTGTAGACCTCCTCCACAAAGCCCTTCATGGCCATGGTCGCCTTGATGGGAATCGGGTTGGTCTCGAGGAAGATTGCTTTGAAGAGGGGAAGCAGCTCGTAGTGCAGCTTCCTGGCACGATCCCAGTCTCCCTTCAAAGCCGTATGGGTGAGATCCTTCATTCGGTCGGGAACGGCATTGCTGGCCACAGAGATCACACCTTTTCCCCCTAGAGCCATGAGGGGATAGGTGAGATTATCGTCTCCGGAAAGAACAGCAAAATCCTTCGGCTTTTTGGCGATCAGGTCCATCATCTGGGAAATGTTGCCGCTGGCCTCTTTCACGGCAACGATGTTTTTGTGTAGGGCCAATTTGAGCATGACCGGGTTCTCTATGTTTTTCCCGGTCCGGCCGGGGATGTTGTATATGACCATGGGCAGGTCCACCGCATCGGCTATGGCGGTGAAATGCCTGAAGAATCCTTCTCCCGTCGGTTTATTGTAGTAGGGTGCGACCTGCAGGCTGGCCGTCGCGCCGATCTGTTTGGCCTTCTCCGTCATATGGATCGCCTTGTCCGTGCAATTCGATCCGGTGCCGGCAATCACCGGGACCCTGCCCCCGGTCTGCTCGACGACGATGCGAATCACCTGTTCGGTTTCCTCGGGGCTGAGGGTTGGGCTTTCTCCGGTTGTACCCACGGGAACCAGGCCGTCGATGCCCCGGTCGATCTGGAAGTCGACGAGTTTCCGCAAGGCTTGCTCGTCAAGCTTACCGTCCCTGGTAAACGGGGTGATCAGTGCCGTAAAGACTCCTTCAAACATACTCGTCCTCCTTTTCTCTTTTCCGGGAACTGTTTTTGTTTGCCCGCAGTAGACCTGCAGGCAAACAGCATACAATTTGACATGGGAATGGATCAAGGGTTGTTCTTGCTTTGAAAGCACCCATCTGCTACTATGCTCGAAAACCGAGAGGAGGGTGTCATGGTTCGGATGATTGTCCACGGATGTTTCGGGCGTATGGGCCGGGTGTTGACAGAGACCGCTGCGGCAGCATCGGACATTCAGATTGTCGCCGGGATCGATGTGACGCAGAGCGAGGCGAAGCCGGATTTTCCCGTGTTTCCCGGTCTCGAGGAGTGCACCACCGCCGCTGATGTAGTTGTAGATTTCTCTTCCCCCAAAGCTCTACCCTCGTTACTGAAAGGGGTGGAGAAGAAAAAACTGGCTCTGATCATTGCCACCACGGGTCATGCTCCGGAAGACAAAGCCTCGATAGCCGAGGAATCCCAATCTATACCCATCTTCATGTCCGCCAACATGTCGCTGGGTGTCAATCTGGTTTCCGAATTGGCCCAGAAGGCAGCCTCAGTTCTCGGCGGGAGTTTTGATATCGAGATCATTGAAAAACATCATAATCTCAAAAAAGACTCTCCTTCCGGTACCGCCCTGCTGCTGGCCGACGCGATCAACGAGGTTTTCCTCAATAAAAAGCATTTTGTGTTCGGCCGTCACGGGCCGGATGAGCTGCGGAAATCGCCGGATCTGGGCATCCATTCCGTGCGGGGTGGAACCATCGTCGGTGATCATGAGATTCTGTTCGCCGGTAAGGACGAGCTGGTGGTGCTTCGCCACTCTATTGCTTCCCGGAAGGTATTCGCCCAGGGAGCGCTTGAGGCTGCCCGGTACATCCTGGGAAAACCTCCGGGGCTGTACAGCATGAAGGAGATGATTACCGCTGCGAGCGCCGTTACCCGCCTTTTCGTAAGCAACGAGGAAGCACTGGTTTCCCTCTATCGTATTGCTCTCGATCCGAAAACCATCACTGGCATCTTCGAAGAGATTGGTCGGGCAAACATCACGATCGACATGATCAGCCAGACAACCCCGGTAGATGGAGAGGTGAACATCTCTTTCACGGTGTTTAAAAAGGACATCGAGAAGACATCCGAACTCTTACAGCCATTCCAGAGCTCGATGGAGAACCTGGAGGTCAAGGTAACGGACCGGATCACAAAGATCGCCGTTGAAGGACCGGGAATGGAAACTCAATCCGGCGTAGTCGCCCGGGTATTCGGAACTCTGGCCGAGGCGAATATTACGATACAAACCGTGACCACCTCGGAAACAAAGATCGCCCTGATCATTCCCGAGAAGGATGAGGGCAAAGCCGTTGCGGCGATCAAGACGACCTTTGGCCTCTAGATCTGTTTCCCCGCCGCAGAGCGATATCGGCATCTACGGCCTGGGGCGTTTCGGCTATTTTTACGCGGAGCTTCTTGCCCGCTTCTGTACGGTGAAGGCGTACTCCCGGAACCCCCGGGCCGAGGTCCCCGCGAGGGTCCAGAAGGTCACGGAAGCACAGCTATGCGAACTGCCGGTGATCATCCTCTGCGTGGCGATCTCGGGGGTCCAAGAGGTGCTGCGGCGGCTGGCGCTGCGCCTCAAACCGGGTACGTTGGTCATG
>JAGLQP010000178.1 GCA_023136785.1 Spirochaetales bacterium | reverse complement strand
TCCGTCGCCGCCGTTGAGCACCGGAATATCCACGGCATCGGCGATGATCTTGGCTCCGCCGGTCTGGGGCTGGCGCACGACGATGCAGTCCACGTACCCCTCGACGGTGCGGGCCATATCGGCCAGGCTCTCTCCCTTGGAGGCGGAGGAGCTCTTGGCATCCGCCACGGTGATCGAGCGCGCCCCCAGACGTTTAACCGCGGTCTCGAAAGACAATCGGGTGCGGGTGGAGGGCTCGAGGAAAATTATCGCCACCACTTTGTCGGAGAGCAGGTCTGAAACGTGTTCCTTCTTGACCAGGTCCTCCATTTTGGCGGTGACCTTCATGATCTCCAGAAGATCGCTCTTCGAGAGGTCCTCGGTGCTCAGGATGTCTCGTCCTTCAAAACTCATGTTTGCTTCCTTCCTTGATCCTTGATCTTTTCACTCGCCGTTTTTATAGCACGAATGATGTTCGTGTAGCCAGTGCAGCGACAGAAATTGCCGCGAATGGCCTGCTTGATCTCCTGGTCGGAGGGATCGGGTTTTGTATCGAGAAGGGCCTTGGCGCTCAGGATCATTCCCGGGGTGCAGTACCCGCACTGAACCGCACCCTCGTCGATGAAGGCCTGCTGCAGGGGGTGCAGAGATCCATTGTGTTCGAGGCCCTCGATAGTCGTAATCTTCTTTCCATCTGCGGTGAAGGCCAGGCTTTGGCAGGAGAGAATCGCTTTCCCGTCGAGCAGCACCGTACAGTCGCCGCACTCTCCGATGCCGCAGCCGTACTTGGTGCCCATCAACCCCAGTCTGTCCCGCAGCACATTGAGCAGGATTTCGTTCGCCTTGACCTCCAAAGGGTACTCTTTGCCGTTTACATTCAGAGTAATCGCTGTTTTCATCCTTTGCCTCCCGACCTCCTCCAGGCTTCCTGCAGAGCTTCCCGGACCAGCAGGGAGGCAATCTGCCTGCGGTATTCAGCGGTGGAACGGACATCATCGATCGGCGCAATATCTTCCTCCACCAGCTCGGCCGCCTCCTGGAACAACCCGCCGCCGTACCTTCTGCCGTCCAGGGCTTTTTCGATAGTGGGCGCCCGGACCGGCGTCGGCGCCACCGAGCCAAGGGCGATCCGAGCCTCGTGAACCGTGTCACCGTCCCGTTCGATGTAGGCGGCGCAGTTGATCTTGGCGATGTCCAGGCTGACCCGGGCCAAGCGGCGAAAGGCAGCGCCTGAGTGTTCCGGGGGCAGCGGTATCGACACGGAGTGCACTATCTGCCCCTGTTTCAACACGGTTTTTTTCGGTCCGGTGAAAAAACCGCCGACTGGCAGGCGGCTGCGTTGAGCTCCGGTACCACCGTTGGTCCAGCAGATTTCAACCTCCGCGTCGAGGACGAAGAGAATCGGCGGCGTGTCCGCTCCCGGGGAGGCGTTGCAGAGGTTGCCCGCCAGAGTGGCCATATTGCGGATCTGGGTCCCGCCGATCACATTGATCGCTTCCACCAGGGCGGGAAAGCGGGAGACAACCTGGCGGTTATGCTCGATATCGCTCAGGAGGGCCGCAGCTCCAACGATTAGGCGCCCTCCCTCGACGCTGATGAACTCCAGTTCGGGAATTCCCAGGACGTACACCAACCGGCTTGGCTTAACCGCATTGATCTTGATGTTGTTGAGCAGGTCGGTGCCCCCGGCCAGAACCTGGGACCCCTCCTCGTTCAGCGCCTCCAGTGCCTCTTCCAACTTGCGGGGAATCCTGCATTCGAAATCGACACTGATGACACGGGTACTCGACATGATTCTCCTCCCTTTCAGCGCTATCGTTCCGGAACAGCTTGGGGCTTCCCGGGCGCTTTTTTACCGTCCCTCTTGCGCTCCTCGCGAACCGCGCGAAGGATGTCTTCGGGAAGAATCGGCAGCTTCGTGAACCAGATGCCGGTGGCGTTGTGAATGGCTGCGGCAACGGCCGCAGGTACCGGATTCAGCGCCGCTTCCCCGATTCCCTTGGCTCCCATCGGACCGGTGGGCTCGTAGGTGTGGGCAAAGAAGATCTCGAACTTTTCAGGATCGGGAAGGTCTACCGCCCCGAGCATCTTGTAGTCGGTGAGCAGGCCACGATTGGTCAGCTGCCCCGTTTTCGGATCGTAGTCCGTGTCTTCCAGCAACGCCATACCAGCCCCGCGGTAGAAACCGCCTTCGAGCTGTCCTTTGGCCAGGGCCGGATTGATCACCGTACCGGCGTCGCTTCCGGCCACCACCCGCAGGATGCGCACCATTCCGGTCTCCATATCCACCTCGACCTCGACAAAGAAGGTCGTGTAGGCGGGCGGGCAGTTGACCTTGCGGACGCTCCGAGCCGAGATGGCCGTCCCCCAGTCGTTGTTCATTGCCGTCTGGGCCACCTCCCGGATGGTGATGTTTTTTTCCGGCATCCCCTCTACGTAGATGATGCCCTCGTTTTCCGCCTCATCCGGGCGGGTCTTCAGGGAATCTGCAGGTGCATTGAGAATCCGGGAAGCATAGTCGAGGAGAATCTTCTTCGTGTCTTGGGCCACATCCAAGACGGCGCCGGCTCCGCAGTACACCCCACGGGTCGCGTGGGTGCAGACATCGTAGCCCGTGGAGCGGGTGTCCGCCGGAGAGATACCCACCTTGTCGAAGGGTACACCGAATTCCTCGGCCACCAGCTTGGCCGCCGCGTCCAGAGTTCCGCCTCCGTGATCCATCAGGGCGGTCAGGATGTCGATCGATCCGTCCTCATTCACCTTGACCTGGACCGTGGTGAAGTCCTTCACCTCCCCGGGCACGGGGGCCCCGGTGCCGGAGGTGTGAAAGCCCCGGGCAACTCCGATTCCGCGCCGCAGGCGTCCGCTTTGAGCCTTCGGATCGGGACGCTTGTCCCAGCCGATCTTCTCCGCCCCGGTGTACAACAGCTCCTTGACTCCGTCGGAGTGAATCAGGGAACGGATGGTGGGACCCTGGCCCCAAAAGATCTCTCCCAGACCTACGTAGTTGTTGGCCCGCAGTTCGATCGGGTCGAGATTGAGCTTTTCCGCCAGGATAGTCATGGTCGTTTCCACGCCGAAGGTCACCTGGGGGGCTCCGTAGCCCTGCATGGCGCAGGTCGGTGCTTTGTTCGTGTATACCGCCACTCCCTGGTAGCGCATGTTGGGCAGCCGATAGAGGGAGTGCCACCACCCGGCCAGAACGCCGAGAAAGGCCAGAGCCTGAACATGATGGCTGCCGATATCCACCCAGGCTTTCATCTGCCCGGCGGTGAGGGTGCCGTCCTTCTTGGCCCCGATCTTCAGGGTGTAGCGGGTCGGATAGCGGCAGTGGTCGTAGAGATCCTCCTCCCGGCTCTGGAGGATCTTTACGGGTTTTCCTGCCTTTAGAGCCAGAGCGACCGTAATCAGGATCACCGGATTTGTATGGATGCCGCTGCCGAAGTGCCCGCCTCCGGTAATGCGGATTACATTAACCTTGTTCAGCGGAATGTCGAACAACTGCCCGAGCAGGATGCGGGTGTTGTGGAGGGCCTGGGTAGACGGCCAGACGGTGATCCCGCCGTCGGGTTCCGGACGGCAGGTACAGCCGCGGGGTTCCACCTGGCAGTGGTAGACCCGGGGAGTGACGAACTCGTTCTCCACGATTACCTCCGCCTCGGCAAAGCCTTTGTCTACATCACCCTCGGTCACTTCGCGGGTGCAGGCGATGTTGTTCTGGATCGGGATCTCCTTGTCCTGGAGGTAGACCTTGTCGTGAATCAGGTTGTCCTCTGCGGCCATGGCCTCTTCTATGCTGAAGTAGGCGGGCAGAAGCTCCCACTCCACCTGGACGGCCTCGGCGGCCTGTTCGGCCAGTTCCTCGGTTTCCGCGGCCACGGCGGCGTAGGGATCGCCGACCTGGCGCACATGGTCGCTCAGGATCCGCCAGTCTTTGTAGGTTGACCGGGGCACCGAGACCTGGCGCACGTTGAAGAACTCCTGGGGAGTGTCGTTAGGTGCGAGAACGACTGCCCCCAACTTTTGAGCGCCGGAGAAATCGATTGATTTAATCCGCGCGTGGGGACGGGGGCTGCGCAGGATCTTGCCGTACAGCATGCCTGGCAGCACCACATCGGAAGGGTACACCTCCCGGCCGGTAACCCGAGCCCGGCCTTCCTTGCGGGGAAAATCCTTACCGAGAAAATAATAGGTTTTGTCACTCATGGCTTAGTATCCTCGCCTCATTCTGCCCCTGCAGCTCGAGACTGTCAATATCATATTCAAGAATTGAATTCCATATAATGAGAATATGTGATTTGACATATTTCCCCTGCCCGGGTAGTATGCAAGCGCCACTTTTCAGGTGCGAACACCACAGGTAGATTACTAAAAATCCGATGCAGGAGGGCAGATGTGGGAGATTTCCGCTTTTTCCGACCCACAGCGTTAGAGGAGCTTCTCGATTTCAAGGCCAAAGAGGGCGGCAAGGCAAGGATCCTGGACGGAGGGTCGAATGTCCTGGTCTACATAAAGGAAGGAACGATCCCGAGCGGGACCCTGGTGGATGTTAAGTTTCTCGAGGCGATCAAAGGAATTGACGTTCGAAACGGTGTGGTCGAGATCGGAGCCGGGGAGCTGATTGCGGACATCATGGAGTCTCCGGTGATCGAGAAAGAGATACCCTTTTTGCGGGATGTCCTGCAGAAATTCGCCAACCCCCTTGTCCGAAACATGGCCACCCTGGCCGGGAACATTGCCGACTCATCCCCCATTGGAGATACGATTCCACCGCTGCTGGTCCTGGAAGCCAAGGTGGTCCTGGCCAGTGCCAAGGGGCAGCGGGTGATCCCGCTGGAGGAGTTCTTCACCGGACCGGGGAAGAACGTCCTCGAGCCGGAGGAGGTGATCCTCAAGGTGCAGTTCCCCGTTCCAATCGAAGGAAACGGTGGACATATCAAGCTGGGACTCCGCAAGGGCACCTCCTGTTCGGTAGTCTCCGTCGCGGTCTGGATCGCGGTTGAAAAGAACCGTGTAGAGGATATCCGCATCGCCCTGGGCGGCGTGGCTCCGACCCCGATCCGGGCCCGCAAGACTGAAAGCTCCTTCAAAGCACAGAGCCTGGACTGGGACAGGATCTCGG
>JAGLQP010000177.1 GCA_023136785.1 Spirochaetales bacterium | reverse complement strand
TCGCATTGCTATCAGCCTCCCCTGGTGAATTGGACTATTAGTTCAGAAACAACGTCGGGCGACTCCAAATACAGAAAATGTCCGCATTCTTCTATTATCTCCAGCTGCTCATCGACGAGAAGACCGCCGAATCTCCGGCGGTTTTCTCGACGGATCAGTGTAACTTTTGAACCGATCAGGATCAAGACCGACTGCCTACACCCCGGTGGGATTCTCCACACCCAGTCCCTTCAACTCAGCCAGGCGGTTCCCGTACAGGGTCATCAGGACCCGCTCCGGCGTCAGGGGGGCGGTGATGGGGACATCAATTCCCGGACGGAAAGCCTTGATCGCCCCAAGCAGGGCGAAAAACACTCCAATCCCGTACATAAAGGGAGGTTCCCCGATTGCCTTCGAATTGAAAACACCGAACGGATTTTCCCCGCGCTCGAGGAAATGAACCTCCAGCTCTCGCGGGGTGTGATAGATATCCGGGACCTTGTATGTACTCAAGGTACCGGTAAGCAGCCTACCCTGATCTGAGTACAGCACCTCCTCCAGGGTCAGCCAGCCGATGCCCTGGACGATCCCCCCTTCGGCCTGACCCAGGTCAACGTCGGGGGCCAGGCTGGGTCCCAGATCATGGACCACTCTGACAGCATCGACCTCGTAGGTGCCCCGCAGACAATCCAACGTGACTTCGCATATTGCCGTTCCGTAGGCATGGTAGGAAAAAGGTTCTCCCTTTTCTGTTGCCTTGTCGAAATGGATACCGGGTGTTGCGTAATGGGCTTGGGCGGAGAGATTGACCCGACGAGAATAGACACGAGGAATGAGATGTTCCCACATCAACTTGGTTTTCTCCCCGTCGTAGAAAATTCGCTCCTCCAGGATTTCCACCTTTGCAGGATCCTCCTCTCCCAACTCCCCCGCCGCCACACCTTTGAGTCGCTCCAGGATTGCGCGGCAGGCCAGCTCGGTTGCCTTTCCGTTCAGATCCGTCCCGGTTGAAGCGGCGGTGGGGGAGGTGTTTGCCACCCGCAGGGTGCTGGTGCTCTCGACCTTGACCCGTTTCCTGTCTATGGAGAAGACCCGAGCCGCCACCTCGAGAATTTTATACTTGACCCCCTGGCCCATTTCCACAGCGCCGGTGGAGACGCTGACGCTGCCGTCTGAGTATACGTGGACAAGGGCGCCCCCCTGGTTCAGCACCGCGTTGGTAAAAGAAATCCCAAAACAGACAGGCATGAAGGCCAGCCCTTTTTTTTCGAGCACATGGGAGGTGTTGAACTCCTCGACCCGCTTCAGCGTTTCCTTGTAGTCGTAGCGGGATTTTGCTTCCTGCCAGCAGACCGGAGCACTGCAGCCGCGGGCGGTCATGCCATAGGGAAAGGTGTCTCCTTCCTCGAGCAGGTTTTTTTCCTGAATTTCCGCGGGGCTCATTCCTAAAGCAACTGCTGCCTTAAAGAGGGCGGCCTCTATCACGAACATCCCCTGGGGACCGCCGAAGCCGCGGAAGGCCGTATTCGGCAGCAGGTTGGTACGACAGCAGTAGGCGGTTGCTTTGACGTTGGGAACGAAATAACTGCCCGTACAGTGGAACAGAGTCCTTTCGAGGATCGCCGGCGACAGGTCCGCCGCCGCGCCGGCATTCTGATAAAAATCCACCTCATAAGCCAGGATCCGGCCGCCGTAATTCAAGCCGATGCGGAAGTCAGAAGTATAGGGGTGCCGCTTGCCGGTAAAGATCATGTCCTCCTGCCTGTGAAGCACCAGCTTTACGGGCGCTTTGCGGATCACCGCGCCCAGGGCGGCCAGAGCAGCCCAAGCCGTGGCCTGATCCTCCTTCCCTCCGAAGGCACCGCCCAAACGTGTCACCTCGACTTCGACCTGGTGCATGGCCAAACCCAGGAGACGGGCGATCACCCGCTGCACCCCCGTCGGTCTCTGAGTCGAAGAGATGACCCTGACAGTGCCCCTCTCTCCGGGAAGAGCCAGAGACCCCTGGGTCTCGAGATACAGATGCTCTTGAGCGCCGGAATCGACCGTGCCCTCGACTACCAAATCGCATTCCTTCCAGGTTGCCTCTACGTCGCCGAGACAGAATGTGCGGGGAGGAACGATCAACTCTCCCCGGGCCTTGGCTTCCCGCGGGTCTACAAGGGCAGGGAGCTCATCGATCTCCAGATCTATCCGCGGCAGCGCTGCTCTGGCCTGCCGCTCCGAGTCAGCCAGAATCAAAGCCACAGGCTGCCCGATGAAATGCACCGTTTCCTCTGCAAGCAGAGGCTCGTCGGCAACCAGGGTTCCTATCTCATTTGCTCCGGGGATGTCATCGGCAGTAAGCACGGCGTGGACACCGTCTGTTTCTACCGCTTTCCCCGCATCGAGCCGGATGATCCTGCCATGGGCTGCCGGTGAGCTCAGAACCACCGCGTGGAGCAGCCCTTCCGGCTCGGGCAGATCATCGACAAAGCGGGCTTGGCCGCGGGTATGAAGATCCAAATCGCTGTACTTCATATCCACACCTCCGGATGCAGTTTCTCCGGGAAGAGTTTGAAGAAGTGCGCCAGCACCAGCTGCCGGAGAAGAAGGCGCTTGTACTGTTCGCTTCCCCGTACATCGCTGATTGGGGAAATCTCTTCGTGTATCAGGGTCAGTGCCTGTTCGAGGAGCTCTTCGCTGAAGGGCCTGCCCGTCAAACAATCGGAGCTGCGGGCCAGAAATAGCGGAATCGGAGCTACGCCACCTGCAGATAGGCGGGCTTTCTCGATCCTGCCGTCCCGAACAGAAATCCAGGCTGCGGAATTGACGCTGGCAATATCGAGATGCCTGCGTCGGGAGACCTTCTCGAAGCTGAAAAAACCCTCCTCAAGGGGTAGGGCGATCCAGGCCAGCAGCTCTCCCGGCTTTTTATTCAGCTTCTTGTATCCCTTAAAAAATCGATCCAGGGGCACCTCTCTAGTGCCCTTCCCATTCTTGAGTCCAAGGACCGCTCCCAGAGCGAGAAGCATGATGGTGAAATCTCCGATTGGAGATGCATTTACAATATTTCCGCCCAGGGTCGCCCGGTTACGAATCGGCACCGAAGCGATCAGAGGAAGGGCAGCGACGAGCTGAGGTATACGATCCTTCAAGGCGGGAATATCCTTCACCTCCTCCATGCAAATGCCCGCTCCAAGGATCAACCGTTTTTTGTCGACGCGAATCTGCCGCAATTCCGCCGTTTTGGAAACAAAGCTCAAGGAACTCTCGACCAGCTCCTCCGGTTTCTGGACGAACAAATCGGTGCCTCCCGCCACTACAGTACGACTTCGGGATCGAGGATCTCCCAGCCCCGGCGCCGTCAGAGCCTGCAGTCGGCGGGGGATGGTGAGGAAGTACTCCGGCACAACTTTTAAAGCCACCAGCCTTTCTAGATGTCCACTACTCGGGTTGTCCGTGGATTCGTCGGAGTCTTGGGAACCGCTCAACTGAGCCAGCAGCTCGGCGATGGCTCTCTTGATGGATGCGTAGCCCGTACAGCGGCAGATATTTCCCGCCACCGCGTCAACCGCCGCTTCATTATCCCACCGACGGGCGCTAAGCAGATATCCGGTAAGGGAGACAACGAATCCGGGAGTGCAGAAACCGCACTGAATGGCTCCATGGTCGACCAATTGCTGTTGAACCGGGGTAAGAGGCAGAGCATCCACCGTGTCATCGACCTGGGTCGAAGGATTGACTCCTTCGATACTCACCAGATGCTTCCCCTCCACGTCGCCGAGGGGAAGAAGACAGGAGTTCACCGCCCTGTACTCTACAACCTGTCCACCGGCGGCGCCGGGCTCTCCGAGCAGAACGGTACAGGCTCCGCAGTCGCCCTCGCGGCAGCCCTCCTTCGTACCGGTGAGCCTCTGATCCTGTCGTAAAAAATCGAGAACCACCGTACCGGGATGTAGAGAGCTTTCTATATAATCATCGTTCAGGATGAAACGAATCATTTGGCTCATTTACACGCTCCCGAAAAGAGTATAACTGTCTCACTCACCATTAAGCAAGTTGCCCCCTTACCGCATCCCAAAAGGGATCGGCAGGAGGATCGGCCACGACGCGAACGGGGGTTTTCCGAACCGGATGTTCGAAAGTTACCTCGCGAGCGTGGAGATGAATGCCCCCATCCGGGTTGGAGTGGGGGAATCCATACTTCAGGTCACCTTTGACATGACAACCGATGCTGGCCAGTTGAGCACGAATCTGATGATGACGTCCCGTGTGAAGATCGATTTCCAGAAGGTGGTAACGGTCCAGGCTGAGGACCCACCTGTAGCTCAGGCGGGCTTCCTTGCCTCCCGATACCGGGGTATTGTGAGCATAAGATTTATTCCGGTCTCTATTACGTTTGAGATAGTGGATCAGGGTATCCGCCGGTTTCGGTGGACACTCTCTCACTACTGCCCAGTACAGCTTCCGTACCCGGCTCTTACGAAACAGTTCGTTCAGCCGCTGTAGAGCCTTGCTCGTGCGGGCGAAGAGCACCACGCCGCTGGTGGGACGATCGAGTCGATGCACCACACCGAGATAGACATTGCCTCGCTTATCGTATTTCTCTTTGATGTAAAGCTTGACCGTATCAACCAGTGAAGGATCTCCACTTTGATCGCCTTGAACCAGGTCCCCAACTTTCTTGTTTACCGCAATGATGTGGTTGTCCTCGCACAACACCTGGAGGTCCGAATCGGAGTTTTCAGCTCTCATAGGGCTAGTGTCCTCTCTGAAATTATCTTTCAATTTCGGCCGTGTTACCAGACCTTGCCTTGATCCGAGACGACCGAAAGACTTTGACAATATCTGATAGATAGAGCAAGGTATACCCATGAAAAGCTGCCGTAAAGAGCTGTGGTTCAGCACATCCAGGCGCCGCGAACTCATCAATATCACCCCGCAGGTCCAGCAGGTCCTGGCAGACAGCGGTATTCGGGAGGGACTTCTGCTCTGCAACGCCATGCACATAACGGCCAGCGTCTTCATCAACGACGACGAATCCGGACTTCATCAGGATTTCGAGGAATGGTTGGAGGGGCTGGCGCCGGAGAAACCCTACTCCCGCTACAGACACAATGGATTCGAGGACAACGCCGATGCTC
>JAGLQP010000176.1 GCA_023136785.1 Spirochaetales bacterium | reverse complement strand
CTATACTCGATCATGTCGACAATCCAGAAAGCGGCTGTTATAGTGATGTCATGGGAGTGAGGATTATCGGTATCTCCGGTGGGTCGGGTTCCGGAAAGACCACGATCGTTCAGCGCATCGCGGAGATCATCCCAGACTTCATCTGTCTGGCCCAGGACAGCTACTACAAATCCGCCGAGTTCGTGGACAACGAAAACATCACAGCCTTCAACTTCGATCATCCTTCGGCCTTTGACACCGAGCTCATGGTTGAGCAGCTCCAGGCACTGAAGCGCGGAGAGACGATCCACGTTCCCGTATACGATTTCGTGCACCACCGGCGAAAGTCGGAGACCGTGACCATCAAACCCCGGAACCTGGTGATCTTCGAGGGCATCATGGTATTCGTGGATCCACGGGTGCGGGAGCTCATGGATCTGAAGCTGTACGTGGACACCCCGGATGATATCCGCTTCATCCGGCGTCTGAAGCGCGATATTACCGAGCGGGGCCGCACCGTCGAATCCGTGATCACGCAATACCTCCACGTGGTGCGTCCAGGGCACTTGGAGTTCATCGAACCCACCAAAACGTACGCCGATCTCATCCTCCCCGAGGGTGGCAACAGCGAAAAAGCTCTCCAGGTGTTGACCTCGTTCATGCAGGCGATCCGGTAACCGGGTAACCGGCGAGCTGTCGGCTATGCGTCGATGCACCTCGGGATGGTCGATGTATGGTTACCACCGCAGCGGAGAACCCCATGTGATTTTCTCAGAGATCATTATTCCATTGACCTACCGATAGGTCCGTTCTATCCTTTCGGCATGATGAGTCTAGAGCAAGCAGTGAAAAGACTGAAAGCCGCGGCCAGACCCGACCAGCTCGACGGGATGGTCAAGTACGGTATGAACAAAGAGAACAGGTTGGGCGTATCGATGCCCGATCTGCGCACCCTTGCCAAGGAAATCGGCAAGGACCATCAACTGGCGCTTCAGCTCTGGGAGATGGGCATCCAGGACGCGCGCATCCTGGCGGCTCTCGTGGACAAACCGGAAGAGGTAACGGAAGAGCAGATGGACAACTGGGTGCAGGGGATCAACTCTTGGGATGTATGTGATCAGCTCTGCATGAACCTCTTCGACAAGACTCGGTTTGCACGGAAGAAGATCGCCGAATGGTCAGAGCGGGAGGAGGAGTTTGTGAAACGAACCGCCTATTCTCTGATCGCCTGTCTGGCCTGGCACGATAAACAAGCCCCTGATTCCCTGTTTCTTGAGTTCCTTCCGATCATCACAAACGGCGCAACTGACGATCGGAACTTCGTAAAGAAAGGGGTGAGCTGGGCTCTGAGGCACATCGGGAAGAGAAATCTGAATCTCAACCGCGCGGCATTGAAGAGGGCCAAAGAGATTCAGAGACTGGACTCCAGGGCTGCACGCTGGATCGCCTCTAATGTCATCCGAGAATTGGAGAGTGAGGCGGTCCAGAGGAAGCTGAGGAAGTAAATTTTTTTCCATCCCCTTCTATACTCTATATATTCCTTGATAGAGAAGGTTTGTATTTTGGTCAACATTGAATCGCTTCACCGTACGTGACCTGCGGTCCTGCGCCTCCCGGGTACATTTGACAAGTCCCAACAATGGAGAAATAATATGAATACCCTCAAATGGCACGCAAAGCAGCCACGGGCTTTCTGATCTACTTCTTTCTATTCCATCTGGCCTGCACATCTCTACCGCGAAGCAATCCAGTCGATGGTGGGACCGAAGCCCGGGGTGAGGGCAGCCTTCAGTTCCCGGGCCTGCATTGCTGTGATGCGTCCGGCCTTCGCTTCTATTTCACCGGCGATGTGTTTCTACAGCGGGCGGAGGAGCTGATCCGGAACGCCCGGGACTATATCCTCATCAATGTTTTTGTGATCATCGACGACCAGAAGGGGAAGCACATCATCGAGCTTCTCAAACAAAAGACGGAAGAAAATGTCCGGGTATACGTTATCACCGACTCGTGCTCCGGTTTCCTATCGGGTTTTGTCGAGGGCAGGACAGCGGTCCCCTATCTGGTGGAGAGGGGAATCCCGGTAACGGAGTACAATCCCTTCCGAGCGAACCGAATCGGACGGTTGCCGGTATTCGAATACCGGGACCATCAGAAGTTCTGGTTGATCGACGGGGAAACGATCGTTCTGGGTGGGCAGAACATCTGGGCGACTTCTTTGAACTCCCCGGAAGAGTTGGGAACAACCGATTCCATGGTGGAGTTTCGATCAAGCCTGGCCGCGAAAAAACTGCTCTCCGGATTTGTCAGGGAATGGAACTCCTATTCCATGGAAAAGATCAAAGAAGAGGACTTCGGAGTAAAGCCAAACTCCAACGGTACAACCTGTTTATGGCTGGTGCATCAAGACAGGTTTACAAATCCTCTAATCGGAGAGATGTTCGATCGATTGATGGATACCGCCCAGGAAGAGATCTGGCTGATTCAATCCTACACCATGCCGGATCGTTCGGTCATCAAAAAGATCCGGCGATTGACCGCTGCAGGAGTGAAGGTGAACATCCTGTTCTCATCCGCCTATCACAGCCTTGATAAATTTTACTACGCGACGGGCTATCGAATGCTCGATCTGATCAGAGCAGGGGCCGTTCTCTGGGAGTATGGACATCCCAAATCCCATTTGCACTACAAGGCGGTCATCGTGGATGAGCGCTGGTTCACCATCGGTTCGGCAAATCTCAACTTCCGTTCCTGCCATCTCTCCAAGGAAGTCAATATCCTCTTTGAGGGAAGCGACCTGGGGGCCCCGATGCTGGAAAATCTGGAGGAACTGAAAGCCGGGTCCTACAGGGTCAGTGAACAGATGGCCTCCGAGCGCAGAGGCCTTCGATTCCTCGTTTTTTACCTGTTCTTGTTTTTCGGAGGATGAGGATGCAGCGGATCCCGGTCATGCTGATGTTGTCCCTCTCCCTGCTCTTTTCTGTGAACGAAGCCCGTGCTTTAGGAGCGGAGAAGCCCTGGTTCGGCGGACTGTACACCGGATTCTGCGGCTTCTCGGAGCAGACGGGACTGCCGGCGGCGGAATACCTGGCCGCCGGGCTGTTTGCCGAGCCCCTGAGTATTCCGGTGCTCAATCCCGCCCTTCTCTGCGGTGTCCTGATACCCCTGTCTCCGGCTGATATCGACGGGATGCGTGTTCAGGTTGCGGGGGAGCTGACCATTGTTGACCTTCCGGTCTCCTTCCTGAAAAACCGGTTCTACATCACCGGCTGCTGGAGTCCGGGGGTGGGAGCGCAGTACCAGTTTACCTTCGATCGCCGTACCTCCGCGTTTTCTGTGTTGATCGCTCCTCTGCGTTTTCGGGCGGGAGACGGGATCTTTACCTTCGGCTCGATCGAGCTGTTTCTCTTCCGTGGAGTGGAATTGCAGGGATGGGGTTTCACGCTCTTCAAAGCCGCTCTATTTCTTTTCTGAGGAGACCGTTTCGAATGTATGGGAAGGGTCGAATAAAAAGCTGGGCGATCGTTCTTCTCTGGGGAATCATCCTTGTTCTGCCGGTCTGGAATGCGGGAGCTTCCGGATTCGGTTTGACCTTCTCCACCAATACCTTTTCAGGATCGGGCCAGTCTGAAGATTCGGCGGCGCCCCCTGGGCTGTACTGTCGTGGGGGACTCGCCTGGCTTCCCGGGAAGCACCTGGAGATCGAGCTCTACCATATCCCGCAGATTACTCCCCGCTTGTACTCCCAGGTGTTTTTCGGGTGCTCCGCGGGCTACTGGATCCTGGAGAGAAAAGAAAATTCCTACTTAAACGCAGTCGTGGAAGCGGGTTTTCTCTACGGGCTCGATCAGACGAAACTCCTCAACCTCAAGATAACCCCCATCGTGTTCGGCTGCCCCGCCTTTCGCTACGCCGAAAAATTCTGCTCGTTAGGGCTGCTCTTCGACCTGGAGCGGAAGCGCTTGTTTTGGCAGCTGCAGCTGCTGGCGGTCACCCTGTACCTGTAAGGGACTTGCGGTCCGGCAGGCATGCTCCCCGAATCCCTTCATTTCCGGAGAGTGTGGACATAGTCGATTGCCCAGTACGGCGTAGAAGGGGAGGTTCAACTCCGTTGGATCGTACATCTCCTCGAAACGATCACACCACCGGCGGTCGCGGGTCGAGCGCACAGATTCTTGGCAGATCCCTCGCGGATTTTTTGCACATGGCGAAAGAAGAAAAAAGCCGGCGGTATGACCGGCTTTAAGAGACTCTGGCAGAAGAGGCAGAAACCTGTTTCTCTTACCCAGAGACCGAAGTTATTGGATCCGTTGATCCAACCATTGTAATTATAGTCCTTTTCCGGTTGATTATCAACAGGCCTGTCTCAAGGTCTCAAGTCTCAAGATCTCAAGCCGGACGAACGTGAAGCAATCTTAGCACTGCTCGGCAGAGCGTTCAAACAGGCATCAACTATTGGGGTCCATAGATCCTCTATCTCAGTACCGATAATTCCTTTTGATACAGATAACTACAGTCTCAGCCGTGTTGTATCTTGATTCTCGGGTTGATATCGGTTCTCCCTTCTTATAAATGACCGTCTTCTAAGTTATTTCCAGATAGATAATTACATAACCCATTTCTATGCAATTGGCACAGAGATTGCGATAACACAATGTGTGGAGGTGTTCGAATTGAGGCGACCAGCAAGTGGAGAAGAAGCGACTGTCCGTCGGTTGATTCAAGGCATTCCCCTTCCAAGGTTCCTGCCCGCGGTCACGGTGTTGATCGCCGGAGCTTCGGTGGGGTTCTTCGCCTGGTCCTACACCGTCAGCAGGCGGACCTTTCACTCCTACCTCTTCTTCAACAATCTGACCATGCCGGAGCGCAGCCGGCTGATACTGCTTTTGGCCGCGGGGGTTTTGCTGTTCTTGGGTGTCTGGATCCTTCTCGCAGCCCTCCGCTACCGCAGGCACATCAGTCTCGCTGCAATCCTGGATCGAAGCGCGGCCTATTTCTCCCCGGGGATCCTCCTGGGCTTCTGGCCCTTTCTGAGCGTTCAGGCCTTCGAGGTCTTCTACACCTTCCAGCTTTTCTTCCTTGTCATGGGCTTCCTGGCCGTGACCTTTCTGGTCGCCTACAGCTTCAGCCGGCA
>JAGLQP010000175.1 GCA_023136785.1 Spirochaetales bacterium | reverse complement strand
GTGACAACGGCAATCACCGGGGCATCCGGCCATGTGGGGGCAGTACTTTCGCGGGCCTTGCTGGCGGCCGGAGTTCGGGTGCGCTTGCTGGTTCATGAGGACACCCGGGCTCTTGAAGGGTTGGCAGCCCACCGGGTACGGGCCGAGCTCACCGATCCAGACTCCCTGCTCCGGGCGTTTCATGACGTCGAGGTCGTTTATCATCTGGCAGCGTCGATCTCCCTCGACGGCCGGCACATCGAATTGTTGCGGCGGGTCAATATCGAGGGCACCCGCAATGTGATCCAGGCCTGCTTAAGCTGCAAGGTCCGCCGGGTGATCCATTTCAGCTCAATCGAAGCACTCTCGGATCTGAATCCCCAAAAAGCAACCGACGAGAACAATCCTCTGGCGGGGCTTGACGACACGACCCTATACGGCTGGACAAAAGCCGAATCGGAACGACTTGTTCTGGAGGCTGCAGCCGAGGGACTCGATGCGGTGATCATCTCTCCTACAGCCATCCTCGGTCCCTTCGACTGCAAGCCCTCCCATCTGGGCAAGTCCCTGCTCGATCTGTACCACAACCGTCTCCCCGCTTTGATCCGCGGCGGCTTCAACTGGGTCGATGTCCGGGATGTGGTGGCAGGTTCTCTGGCCGCCCAGCAGCGGGCAGGCAGGGGCGAACGCTACATTCTGAGCGGAACCTGGCGATCTCTGCCCGAGATGGCCGCGCTGGTGCAGAAGATCACGGGGCGGAAGACCCCTCGACTAGCCCTTCCTGTGTGGCTGGCCCGCAGCGTGTCGCGAATTGCCGGGAAGCTTCCCGGTCTGAGCTCGAAGTATCCGGCCTTCACCCCCGATGCTCTGCTTGCGATCAGCAAACACCGCTGCGTATCCTGCGAAAAGGCGAGGCAGGAGCTGGACTACAATCCCCGGCCTCTCGAGGTGACTCTTCAGGACACCTTTCAATGGTTTCGGGAACAGGGATTTCTCGAAGATTGACCTCAGGCAGCTGCGGAGTCCCTCCAGGGGCATTTCAAAAACCGGCACCGGGTCCTCCTGATACCTACAGCAGGGTACCCCGGGCGAGCAGCTTTTCAAATTCCTCTGCCGGCACAGGTCGGCTGAACAGATAACCCTGCATCTGATCGCAGGCCATCGCCTTGAGGAGCTCGAACTGCTCTCTGCTGCTCACCCCCTCCACCAGGACCTTCTTCTTCCTGCTCTTCACCGTGCGGATGATATGGGTCAGATAGTCCTGTTCCTCCTGGCTCTCGACCAGAGCGTCGATGAACAGCTTGTCGATCTTCAGAGTCACGGCGGGAAGCCGTTTCAGGTAGCCGAGGGAGGAGTAGCCCGTACCGAAATCATCGATGAACGTCTCTACCCCGATATCGAGAAGGGACTGCATCTGCTTGATCGTCTTCTCGGGATCGTCCATGCATTTGGTTTCGGTGATCTCCAATTTGAGATAGGCCGGATCGAAGTCTTGGGACTGTTTGATCGCTTTCTGGATCGCTTCCAGGAGGGTCGAGTCGGAGAATTCCTTGGCAGACAGATTGATCGATACGTAGAGCTTGTGCTTCTTCATCCAAGCGGAAATCTGGCGGCAGGCCGTAAACAAAGCCCAACGGCCTATGGGGATGATCAGACCAGTCTCCTCGGCTATGGGGATGAAGTCCATTGGCGGGATGTAACCCCGTTCGGGATGGTTCCAGCGAATCAGGGCTTCCGCCCCATGGATCTTGCCGTTTGTGTCCACCACCGGCTGGTAGTGCAGCTCGAACTGCCCCTTCTCGAAGGCCTTGGCAATCTCACTTTCCAGTTTCAGCCGAGACACCGCCTGCTCGTGAAGAGACGCGTCAAAGAGAAGGAAATCCATGTTCCTCTTCTTCGCCTCGGCCAGTGCAGAGGTGGCTTTTTGGACGATCGTTCTTTTATCCGCCCCGTCCTCCGGATACAGAGCGATTCCGATGTGACAGGTGATATTGATATCCGTCTCTTTGAAGCGGTAGGGAACGGCTACGTTGTTGTAGATCTTCTGGGCAACCTTACCGGCATCCGTATTCTTGGCAATATTTGTCAGAATCACCGACAGCTCGCTGCCGGCAAAACGGAACACGTAATCGCTTCTGCGGAGGGTGCGGCGGATGCGCAGACCGCTGTTCTCCAGCAGCAGGTCACCGATTTCGTGGCCGTAGACCTGGTTCACCTTGGCCAGATTTTCCAGGCTTACAAACAACACCGCCCTCAGTTTTTCATACTTCGACCGTTTTGCTTTCTCGATCTCCTTGTCGAGGACCACGTCCAGGGACCTGCGGTTGAACAGGCCAGTAACCGGATCTCGATATTCATAGTTGGTGAGCTTGGATTCTATCTCCCCAACCGAAGTGATGTCGTGGGAAAACACGGCCACATGGGTAATCTCATCGTTCTCCCGGTAGGGATAGTAGGACACGTGCATGTACTTCTCGAAGGGACCGAATTTGAAGGTGTCGATGTAGTGCACCTCCTGGCCTTCGAAACACTGATTCAGATAGCGTTTCAGGGAGTTTTCGAACTTCTCCTTGCCCCAGATTTCGGCCACACTGCGGTTGATGATCTCTTCCCGGCTCTGTCCTATCTCGGTGCAGTACGAGTCATTCACGATCTCGTAAACGTAGTCCCGGTTGATCAGGGTGATGAAGTCCTTGGATATATTTACTATGTATTCATAAGCATCCATACGCCTGCTCCCATTCTACGTTCCCGTCCTCGATGTGTCAAAGCGAATTTTGATTTCCTTTCAATCCCCGTTGATAGAAGATGACCAAGTAACTATTATATATGACATGCAACGACGAGATTTTCTGAAAACCATGGCCGTTGCCTCCTTTGGTCTGGCTGCCCGGCGCCTGTTCCCCCTCGATATCGGGGCAAGCACCGACGTCGGAGTCGTCAGATCCACCGACATCGAAGCCGCGGTGAAGCAGGCTGTCGAGCTGGTGGGCGGGATCGGGCGTTATATCGGACGCGGAGATGTTGTGGCGGTGAAACCGAACATCGCCTTTAACTCTCCGCCCCAGTACAAAGCCACCACCGATCCCCTCGTGGTGCGGACGATCGTTGATCTCTGCTATCAAGCGGGAGCCTCCAAGGTATACGTGTTCGATCGCACGGTGAGTAACCCCAAGCTGAGCTACATAACCTCAGGTATACAGCGGGCCGCCGAAGAGGCCGGCGCCAAGGTCCTGTACGTGGGCAATGTCAGCTCCAAGCTGTACAAAAAAATATCCGTGGCCGGAGGGGTCTATCTGAAGGAAACCCTGGTCAACAAGTACATTCTGGAGTCCGACGCCTTTATCAATCTACCCGTGGCCAAGCAGCACTCTACGGCGGGACTGACGATCGGCATGAAGAATCTGATGGGTATCAGCGGGGACAACCGCTCCCGCTGGCACTGGGATATTCATCAGGCCATTTCCGATATCAACATGGCGGTGAAGAGCGACCTTACCGTGGTGGACGCAACTGCCATAATGACCCGGAAAGGTCCCACCGGCGGAAGCCTGAGCTATTTAAAAGATACTGACACCATCATCGCCTCCCCGGGCGTCGCCCAGGCCGACGCGGAGACCGCTCTGCTGTTCGGGATGCAGCCGGAAGATCTCGGCTACCTCAGGCTGGCTGAAGAAAAAGGACTCGGTTCGATCGGCACCTACTCGCGGAAAGAGATCTCTCTGCTGTAATGCGATCAAAAACTCTAAAACGTCTCAAAATTGGGCGAATCATTTCTCAAGGCTTGTTCTTCACCCTCTTCCTGTTCATCTACTTTCGCTCTCTCGATCCTTTTGCCGCACCGGAAAATCCGTTTCTGCGCTTCGATCCATTGATCTTCCTTACCAATCCAGAACGAAATCTGACCGTTTTAGCAGCCGTGGCGGGCCTATTGGTCCTGGCTGTACTGCTGGGTCGGGTATTCTGCGGCTGGATATGCCCGCTCGGCGGGTTGATCGAGGCGGCGGACTTCCTGCTCTCGCCGCTGCGCAAGCGAAATCCCCTGGCACTGCAGCACTACCCGAAACGAAAGGTGCTGATACGCTATCCGGTTTCTCTGCTGCTCCTCGGAGCCGTGTTGGTTACGGTATTCACCCCGGCTCCGGTTCTCCAGTTCCTCCACCCCAACATCTGGATCATCCGGATCGTATCCCTTACTACGGTAGGGCTGGTTTTCCTCGGACTCCTGGTACTCTTCTCTGTTTTCGCTCGCAGATTATGGTGTACCTATCTCTGCCCACTCGGCGCCCTATACGGACTGCTGGCCCGGATTCCTCTATTACGGTTGAAGATCGCCGCCTGCAGCAGCTGCGGCCGCTGTGACCGCTGTCCAACGGAAGCGGCGAACTACGCGGACAAGGAGATCATGGCTCACCAGTGTCTCCTGTGCTTCGACTACGAATCGACCTGCCCGACCGAAGGATTCCGCTTCACCCTTCCGAGCGAAAGGAGCCCCGGCGGACAGCCCGCTGTATACCGATCCCGCCGTAGATTTCTGAAATACGGCGTTCAGCTGGTTGCAGGCTTGGCGGTCGGCGGTCTGCTGACCGGGATTTTCCGCCGCAGGATTACGGAGCTGCTGCGGCCCCCCGGCGTCGTGGACGAGGTCCGCTTTGTGGAGAACTGCCTGCGCTGCCTTCAGTGCGTCCGTTCCTGTCCCAATCAAATCATCAAGATTACCGGCGAGGGGTACGGTTTCGCCAGCCTCTACACTCCTCATCTCGAGTTCCGCCCCTACGGCTGTGATTACTTCTGCCAGGTCTGCCAGCAGGTCTGTCCAAATCGGGCTATTCCCCTGCAGACGCTGGTCCAGAAACAGTCGACCCCGATCGGTGTAGCCCGAATCGACGAAACCACCTGCGTGGTCTACAAAGAACAGATCAACTGTCTGGTCTGCGAGGAAGTGTGCCCTGTACCTGAGAAGGCGATTCGTTTTGAAGAAGCTGGGCGGAACGCAAGGGACCAAGAACCCCTCCGGGAACCGAAGATGGTGCCGGAGCGATGTATCGGCTGCGGAATCTGCGAAGCAAAGTGCCCGGCCGAACCCGTGGCGATCAGGGTATTTGCCACGGACCCCCACCCTCAGGCAATATCGCAAGCT
>JAGLQP010000174.1 GCA_023136785.1 Spirochaetales bacterium | reverse complement strand
TTTTCGAGGAGTACATGGCAGAGGGCGGGGCAGCGGGCATTATGAGTCCCGAGCCGGCTATTCAGCGAGTCATTCCGGCTCAGCGTGCCGTGAAAGAGGAGTGGATCCTTCCCTACGACGATGTACGGCTTCTGCTGAAGAAAGCCAATACCTTCACCGTTCAACCCTGTATCTGCCGAAAAGAGAGGGCCCTGGTCGGCAGTCCCTGCGATTTTCCTCTGGATGTATGTCTGGGGTTCTCCAGCCGGGTCCGTGCTCCCCGGGAGGGGGATCTTACCCGCGAGCAAGCCCTGGCCCTTCTCGACAAATGCGAGGAGATAGGATTGGTGCATTCGGTAAGCAATATCCAGGAGGGATTGGGGTACCTCTGCAACTGCTGCGGCTGCTGCTGCGCGATTCTGCGCTATGTCAACGAACAGGGGATCGAGAGCTCTGTGGCCCAGGCGAACTACATCGCTGCGATCGATCCGGAAGAGTGTCAGGGTTGCGGTGAATGCAGCGAGCGGTGTCAGGTTCAGGCGATCGAGGAGAGGGACGGAGTGTTCACGGTGAAGGAAGATCGCTGTATCGGCTGTGGGCTTTGCGTGACCGGTTGTCCCCACGACGCAGCCAAGTTACACCGGAAACCGGAAGAGCAGATCCTCCATCCGCCGGAGGATTTCTCCGTCTGGGAAAAGGAGCGACTGCGGAACAGAGGTTTGCCCGAGTAGTGACTTCGTTGGACTGAAGGTTGGTCTGTTAGTATCTTTTGATTGAGCAGAGGTTTTCTACACAGTAGTGTGCGGCAAACCCTGTTGACCCTGTCCAAGATTTAGTACGGACATAAGGGGGAGAAAAGACTATGACCGAGCAGAAAAAAAGCAGTGAGCAGCAGAAATCACCGCAAACAAAAAGAACCAAAACAAAACCGGGAAGTGCCTCCGGGTCAAAAAATGTTTACCCAGCTCGCGCAGCGACCGGCACGAGCGGAGCGAGTACCGCCAGAACAGCAGCAGCCAAAAAACCGAGCACGCCAAAATCCGTGGTCTCGGAGGCCAAAGAGACGACCCGCAAGGTGACGAAAAAGGTGAAAGAAGTCGCAGAGAAGACGGTCAGCGGTGCGGCCAGGGCGGGAAAGGCCGCCCAGGCGTTCACCGAAGGGATTCAGAAGAAAGTAGAAAAAGATGTAGCCCCGGTCGCCAAGCGGGCAAAAGAGAGTTTATCCGAGGCAACGAAGAAAGTGAAAGAGGAGTTGGGACCCGCCGCCGAGAAGGCGGGGAAGGGGCTGGGAGCGGCCTTGAAAGCCACGGCCCGGGCGACTCGGAAGTCCGCCCGCATCCTCGGGATCAAGGCCAGTATCTCGGTGGAGATGCGAAAACGGCAGAAACTCTACACCCAGCTTGGGGAGAGCTACTTCCGGGCTCAGAAGAAGAAGACCCCGGC
Source organism: Spirochaetales bacterium (assembly GCA_023136785.1). Taxonomy (GTDB): domain Bacteria; phylum Spirochaetota; class Spirochaetia; order SZUA-6; family DRHE01; genus JAFGQJ01. The sequence continues at coordinate 3,728 of JAGLQP010000174.1, read as the reverse complement.
AAAGAGCGATCAGGAAACTTTGGGCACGCTTGTCGCAGATATCGAAAAGATCAATGCGGAAATCCACGCCCTGGAAGTGCGGGAAAAGGCAACGCGAGAGTCGCCGTAACAGCGACGCTCAAAGCTTCGCTTCAGGGCTTCACGTAATAGGGTCCCGAGGTGACGCCCAGATTTTGATTTTCCACGAAGGCATGCACCTTGAAGCTGAACCCCCCTTGCAGCGGAGGTTGGGACCTGGTGATTGAATCCAGCGCCACCGATCCTCTTGAGACGGGAAAAGAATTGACGTAGCGTCGATTGGCGTCGTAGAGCCACAACTGATACGACGTGGAGTCTCCAGCAACTAAAATCTCTCCGCTTCCGACGGTCACCTTCGGCAGGTATCTCTTCGCCTCTTTGAGGGAAAGAAGTTCGAGGCGGATCGTTTGCTCTGCAGAATCACCACCGACATCCCGGAGCAGAATCCGGTATTCCCCCGCGGGAAAGGAAGCGCCGTCGGGCATTTTCAGGGAATTGCTCCCGATCCAAATCTCCTGACCCGAGCCTGACTGAATCCAGGATTCACCGTCGAGACGCCAAAACAGCTCCTGCTCATCGTTGATCAGATAAACGTCCTCAATGTCCTCGAAGCCATCCGGATCGTTGGGTTTCACGAACAGACTCAGGGTTTGATAGGAGAGGTCCTGCTCCCGATCGTCAACGATATTCAATTGCCAGGATACCCGTACGATCTCCGGAGGTTCTCCCGTACAGGAGAGGAAGGCAAGGGCAAGGACGAAGGATAGGAGGATCCACAGGATTTTTTTACTACGTGGGGACGGGAGGCTATACTTCATGAAACCTCTATTCTGTCTATTCCCGATTCTCATTATAGAATCCGGCCGTTGTCCCGTAAGCGCCGTTCCAGGTACTCCCGATCAAGCCCGAGGGTGTCGATCAGCTCGATGACCTGCTGCCGGGAAACCAGATTCTGTTCCGCGTAGAGAAAACTCAACGCTTTTTCGGCGATGCAGGCAACCTTCAGGGCATTCATCATCACCGGTCTCGGCTCCTCAACGTCGAGGTAGCGCTCGGTCATATGCTGATACAGCCTGGATTGTCCCATGCTGCTCTGGATCAAACCTAACTCCGTGCGCAGCGGCTCTAGATCGCCGGCGGCCACTTTCTCCCCTAAGGGCTTGAGAATCAGGTAGGTATACTCCTTGGCCGGCAGGTAGTGATGGGCATCGCAGCGGGTACAGTAATTGGGTTCGCGGGGATCTGTTTTCTCCTGATCCCCGCCCACGATGATCAACGGGTCAAAATACAGAGCCGGGCACTCCTGGGCGCCCACGAGATAGTAGCGATAGGTGTTCAGAGAGTCTTCCAGACATTCACCGTGCTCGCAGTAAGCCGTCAGCGGAAAGATGTCGGTGGCCGTTTCGAGGAGCAGGCGGGCGGTGGCGTTGAAGATCTCCCGACGGAAATTGAGGATCAGGGAGGGAAAGATGAACACCGTTCCCCGCAGCCGCGAATCGTTTTCCACCACATAGGCCAGACGTTCCTCGTAAAAGGCAGCTTCATCGATGATCCAGGTGCCTACCTCCGGATGTTTGGCGATGACCGCTTCCAGCTCGAAGGAATCTCTAATGTCTGCGGTGTAATCGCCGCAGCGTTCATATCCGTTTCGGTAGGGCAGGGCGTCGGCAGGGTAGTCGGGAAATCTCTCCTTGTCCAGCATCGAACGGATGAAGAACACTTTGCGTCGATCCGCTCCAGAGGCTGTGGTCATCTCCCGAACCAATTCGGTTTTTCTCTGGGCTACCTGAGAGTCCCGCCACACTCGGGCACTGTACTCGGTTTTCCCCGAGCCCATAGGGCCGATGACCAGGATCCTCCGGCCGGGGCGCTTGAAGTCGAAGTGGTTGAAGGCACTGTGGAAGCGAAGATCCGGAAAGCCGAGGCTCTTCAGCAGCTGCGTTTCCTGCTCCATGGCTACAAGGTACTCTAGGACAGTCGGTGCGGCAAGTCGACGAATCCTGAATCCTTCGTGAAAAGATCCTTGTTTTTCCCCTGCAAATAATGTAAAAATATACAGCTATTTATCATAAACATGCAGGACAACGACTATGGAACGGTCTGTGCGACTTGCCCGGTTGCGGCACATCATTGAAACCCGGAAGATCACCAGCCAGGAAGTGCTCCTCAACTTTCTGTCCGAGGAAGGCTTCAAAGTCACCCAGGCGACCCTGTCCCGGGATCTGAAATACCTGAAGGTGGCAAAAATGCCCGATAATGCTTCGGGGTATGTGTACATCCTTCCGGATAAGGAGCAAACTGTGGAGGAGGCGGCACTTCCGGAACCTGGGTTCAATGGGTTGATCTCCATGAATTTTGCACAGGGGATGGCCATTCTGAGAACCCTGCCCGGACATGCCGGCAGCATTGCCTATACCATTGACGGACTCGATGCCTACGAGATTGCAGGAACCATTGCGGGCGACGACACCATCCTGCTCATTCCCAGGGATGGGGTGACCAGATCCGATTTGGTGAATCTGCTAAAGATACGGATGCCCGGTTTGATACAGGAACCATCGGGCAGTTTAAAGAATTAACACAGTTGAAAATGGAACAAGATATAGAGATCACGATAGCTTCTGGACTACATTTGAGTTATGTCCCGGAAATTGAAAAGGCATTGTATGAGGCCTCTCTTCAGAAGGGGACCGGCATCGCGGTCAGAAGCACCGAATATATCACAAGAAAGATTGAGGAAGGGAAAGCTGTGATTGCCTTGAATGGTGAAGGCCTTTGGGCAGGCTTTTGTTATATTGAATCGTGGGGCCACAACAGGTTTGTGGCCAACAGTGGATTGATAGTCTCTTCGGCTTTCAGGGGAGTGGGACTGGCCAGGGAAATAAAGAAACGTGCGCTTGAGCTTTCGGCCACACTTTTCCCAGGGGCCAGACTCTTTGGTCTGACTACCAGTCTGGCTGTCATGAAGATCAACAGCGGACTGGGCTACAAGCCAGTTACCTTTTCTGAGCTCACCGACGATGATGAGTTCTGGAAAGGTTGCATAAGCTGCCCCTACTACGACATCCTGGTGAGAACCAAACGCGACGATTGTCTTTGCACGGCCATGATCATGGATCCGGCAGAGGATAAAAAAGTAAATGGAAAGGCGCAGGCCGACCGCATAAAAGTAAAGATTAATCATACCTAGCAACAATGGAAAAGAAGAAAGTTTTACTGGCCTTTAGCGGTGGACTAGACACCTCATTCTGTGCGATTTATCTTCGGGATGAGCTTAACATGGAAGTACATTCAGCCATAGTGAATACCGGTGGCTTTCAGGATGAGGAGCTGGATCGGATCGGGGCCCATGCCAAAAAACTGGGAGTGCTTACACACCAGGTTCTGGATGTGACCGCTGAGTATTATAACCGCTGCGTCCGCTTTATGATTTTCGGGAATGCATTAAGAAACAGGAGCTATCCACTGTCGGTGAGTTCCGAACGAACCTTTCAGGCCATTGCACTGGTGGAGTATGCCCGGAAGAAGGGCTTCAAATGCATCGCTCACGGTTCCACAGCCGCTGGAAACGACCAGGTTCGCTTCGATTTGGTGATCCAGGTACTGGCTCCTGAGATTGAGGTCATCACCCCCATCCGGGATCTGCAAATCTCCAGAGAAGATGAAATTGAGTACCTGAAAAAGTCAGGAGTTGAGATGAATTGGAGCAA
>JAGLQP010000173.1 GCA_023136785.1 Spirochaetales bacterium | reverse complement strand
TACTACTGAGCGGTGTTTGTCTGTTCGCCAACCAGAGCTCTCGAGGGTTGCGGCGCTTTGCCATGTTCATCGGGTCCAACGACGGAGGACATGAACGGGTACGCCTGCTCTATGCCGAGAGCGACGCCCGCAGGGTGGAGTTCCTGTTCTACTATTCCGGACATTCGGACGAACGGGGGCTGCTCCTGGGCGAGGAGAGAGTTGCCTATAGGGATCTGAAGGATTCGATTGAAGAGATACAGGCGGATGTCAATATCGCCATTCTCGACTCCTGTTTCTCCGGCGCCTTCACGCGCCATAAAGGGGAAACGCGGCAGCTGCCCTTCATGATCGATGAGTCGATACAGATGAAGGGCCACGCCTTCCTCACCTCCAGCTCCGCCGACGAGGCGGCCCAGGAATCGGATCACATCGGAGGTTCTTACCTCACCCATTATATGATCGCAGGTTTGTGGGGAGCCGCCGATTCGACCCGGGACGAACAGATCTCCCTGAACGAGGTCTAACACTACGCCTTCTCGGAGACCCTGGCCCGTACCGAGACCTCCCGGGCCGGTGCCCAGCATCCCTCCTACAATATCCAGCTTACAGGGACCGGGGATCTGACCATGACGGATCTGCGGGTCGCCTCCTCCACTATCGTTCTCAGCGAGCAGATCGATGGACGTCTGTACATCCGGGGACCTAGGGGAAACCTGGTAGTGGAGGTGCGAAAGGATATTGGCGGGATCCTCGTGCTGGCTCTGCCCGAAGGGCGCAGCTCGGCGACGAATATCGTACTGCGCTCCGGTGTCCGCCGGGGTATTCTACACCGCTACCAAGGTATCCGGTGTGCAGATTGGGATTGTCAACATTTCCGAGGATGTCGATGGCACCCAGATCGGTATCGTCAACATCTCCAGCGGTCAAGTCCGGGGTGCCCAGGTAGGAATCGTAAATATCTCGAGGGATCTGTACGGGATTCCGAGCGGACTGGTCAACGTGGTTGAGAACGGCATCTTCCGGATGTCCAGCTGGTTTTCCGAGCTCGGCATGGGGTACGTTGGATTCGAGATGGGAAGCCGCTACCTCTACACCCTGCTTTACGGTGGAATGGCTTTGGGCGACCGTCCCTCCCTGTACACAGCGGCCTTCGGATTCGGCCTACACATTCCTGTAGGTCCCTTCTTCGTTGAAGGAGACCTGAGCGCCAGGTCGAGTTGGACCGGATGGAGCGAGAGTGAACTTTCTGAAGCCTTTGACACGACCGACCTGTCTCCGGTCTGGCCTTCGGCCCGGATCATGCTAGGGGTGCGGGTTCTGAGGATCTTCAGCCTCTTCGGAGGGGTGATACTGGACTCAGCGCTTCCCGGATACACCGTGGAAACCGGTCTGCACCAGGGTTCCTCCTTTACCATGAATCTGTGGAACGCGCCGGTGGAGGTTTATCAGAAACTGTTTGTCGGGATCAGTTTTTAAAACCACGTCGCCGTCTCGTTAACGTCTCGTTAATACCAAATTATCGTCTTGACAATTCGCCTCAGGAGGGTGATTTTAATGATAGATGAATCGATTCTTCCTGAGGCGTTCCATATTTATTCTGCTCCTTTTTTTCCTCCTCTTGCCCGTGTGGGCTCAGGACATCCCCACGAAGGACGCCTATGTCATTCCCATAGAAGGGGAGATCGACAGGGCTCTGATGATTTTTATACGCCGGGGCATCCAGGAGGCCGAGAAAGCCGGTGCCGCCACCATCATCTTTAAAATCGATACCTTCGGCGGCCGGGTCGATTCCGCCCTGCAGATCGCTACCTTGATCGGCGCTGTGGACGAAATCGAGACCGTTGCCTATGTTCCGGCAACCCCCGAAGGCACCGGGGTCAGTTGGTCCGCCGGGGCTCTGATCTCCTTCTCCTGCGACAAAATCTACATGGCGCCGGGAACCTCTATGGGGGCTGCCGCTCCCGTGTACCAGAGCGCCGAGGGTATGGAGCTGGCGCCGGAGAAAACCGTAAGTGCCGTACGGGCCCAGATGTCTGCCCTGGCCGAGAAAAACGGATACCCCAAAGGCGTCGCTCTGGCTATGGTGGATATGGATGTGGAGCTGATCGAGGTGTACCTGGACGGGACGCTGGAGGTCAGCACCAACTCTGATCTGCCCGATCTGGAAAGGCGGGCCAAGGAGCAGGAACTCTCCCTGGAGAAAGGAAAGGTAATCTCTCCGCAAGGAAAGCTCCTGACCCTGACCGCCGGGGAGGCCGAGCGCTACGGCGTATCCTCGGCAACGGTTGCCGATATGGAAGCTCTGTACGAGCTCCTCGGAGTCCCCAGTGCCTCCGTCGGTGAGCTCGAACCGGGTATGCCCGACAGGATCGTCTCGGTGATCACGGGGGCCGCGGTGACCAGCCTGCTGGTTCTGGTTGGTTTGGCCGCCCTGTACCTGGAAATAACCAGCCCCGGTTTCGGGGTTCCGGGAACCGTTGCCATCATCGCCTTCCTGATCATCTTTCTCGGCGGTACCCTGCTCGGCACCGTCGGTTCCCTCGAGATCATCCTCTTTCTTCTCGGGATCATCCTCCTCGTCATCGAGATTTTTCTCATCCCCGGCTTCGGGGTGACGGGCATCTCAGGAATTATCCTGATGATTTCAGCTCTGATACTCTCGCGGCAGGAGTTTGTCATTCCCAGGGTCTCATGGCAGTGGGATATCTTCCTGAGCAATCTGCGCAATATCGGCTTTGGCTTTGTCGGCTCTCTGGTTCTGCTTGTCCTCCTGCTGAGGATCTTTCCCCGCGCACCGGGGCTGAAGCGGCTGATCCTGGAGAGCAGTCAGGAGACCACCGCCGGGTACACGGTGCAGAGCCTGGAAACTTCAGCGGTGCTGGCGGGTAGACGAGGAACCGCGGTAACGGCGCTGCGCCCGGCGGGAAAGGCGGATTTCGATGGAGAGGTGTTGGCCGTGGAGACTGATGGGGAGTTCATCGAACCGGGAAGCCTCGTGGAAGTCTTTGAAATCAGCGGCAACAGAATCCTGGTCCGGAGGTGCTGATTAGCGCTATGTGGTTAGCAATCGGCCTGGCAGCAGCCGGGGTTCTGGCTGTGATCATCGAGCTGTTCGTGCCCGCCGCCGGGATCATCGGGATCGCCGGTCTGGGGGCCATCATTGCCAGCATCGTGATCGTGTTCCAGCGGCTGGGTAATCTGATCGGCTCGATCTATCTGGCCGGAGTCCTGGTTCTGGTTCCCGTATTCATCGTACTGTACTTCAAATTCTTTCCCCGTTCGCCGATCGGCCGTTGGTTGATCATCCAGGACCGGCAGGATGCCGAAAAGGGCTACGCCTCCTATACGCCGGAAAAATACAGCGATCTATCCGGAAAAGAGGGCGCGAGTCTGACCGTGCTGCGTCCGGTCGGTATGGTCCTGATCGAGGGACAGAAGTACAGTGCCGTGACGGGGGGTGAGTTCATCGAGAAGAATCAACCGATCAGAGTAATCAAGGTGGAAGGAAGCCGCATCGTGGTGCGGCAAGGAGGATAATATGATCATTCTTTACGTTCTGGTTGCTATTGTTGCGATAGCCTTTATCGCGATTTTCCTGAAATTTTTCGGTCTCTGGTTCCGGGCCCTGTTGTCCGGCGCCCATATCAGCTTAGGCCGGCTCATCGGAATGTGGATCCGCAGGGTCAAGAGCCGTTGGATCGTAGACAGCAGGATCATGCTCACCAAGGCCGGCATAGAGGTCGACTCTGATCAGCTGGAGACCCACTACCTGGCCGGCGGCGATGTCAGGAAGGTCAGCAAGGCCCTGATCGCGGCCAGCAAGGCCAACATTCCCCTAAGCTTCCAGCGGGCCAGCGCCATCGATCTGGCCGGCCGGGATGTGCTCGACGCGGTCAAGACCAGCGTCAACCCGAAGGTCATCGACTGTCCCAATCCGGAGAAGAGCAGGGGGACGATCGACGCGGTGGCCAAGGATGGAATCCAGCTGCGGGCCAAGGCCCGGGTTACGGTGCGCGCCAACATCGAACGGCTCGTCGGCGGTGCTACCGAAGAAACGATCATCGCTCGGGTCGGAGAAGGGATTGTGACAACCATCGGCTCTGCGGAGTCCTACAAGAAAGTGCTGGAGGACCCCGACAAGATCAGCAAGACCGTTCTCCAGAAGGGGCTCGATGCCGGGACCGCCTTCGAGATCCTGTCGATCGACATCGCCGACGTGGATGTCGGCGAAAATATCGGCGCCAAGCTGCAGGCCGATCAGGCCGAGGCGGACAAGCGGCGTTTTCAGGCCGTCGCCGAGCAGCGCCGGGCCGCAGCCCGGGCCCGGGAACAGGAGATGTCCGCATTGGTGCGGGAAAACCGGGCCAAGGTCGTGCTGGCGGAAGCCGAGATTCCCAAGGCCATTGCCGAGGCCTTCCGCAGCGGCAACATGGGCATCATGGACTACTACAGACTGCGGAACATCCAGGCGGACACTCAGATGCGGGAGAGCATCGGCGATGAGGGAAAGGTGGAGCCGGAGGAGGAGTAGGGCGTGTTTCGAGCTCAAGCGTTTGAAGGTATACTCGCACTTCTCCCGATCCTGTTCATCGCCGTAGTTTCACTTCTGCTGCGGGCCCGGGCAGTCAAGAAGCGAAAGCAGGGGGACGAGACTACGGCCCCAACCCGGGCAACAGCCCCAACCCAGCCCGAGCAGAAGCGGAAACCCACGGCGGGGGGAGGATTGCTCGAGGAACAGCCCCCGGGGAAACCGGGAGCGCCGATTCCGTTTATGCCTCAGCAGCCCGTACGGCCTAAGGTAGCCTATAGGGAGGGTTCCACCTATCCTCCGCAGTTGCCTCCCAACAAACTCAAGACACCTTCAGCAGGGGCGCCGCCGCAACCTGCACCGGTACCGGAGATCCGACAACCGGACCTCCGGGAGAGAATGAAGTCTCGCTTAGGAACGATCGCCGTGGCCAAGGAAGAAGCCGCGGTCAAGCCTCCTTCGGTGGTAACGAGATTGGAGAGACTTCCGCCTCTTAAACGAGCCGTGATTTGGGCGGAAATTCTCGGTCCTCCCGGCGGGCGTCAGTAACCTCGACCACCTCGCTGGAGAAGCCGACCATCGTAGTCAGGGCGGCCAGCAGGATGGTCTGGTTGATGTGGCCCACCGATTGGGCGATCCAGCTCTTGTCCC
>JAGLQP010000172.1 GCA_023136785.1 Spirochaetales bacterium | reverse complement strand
AACGACGGATGCAACCCGTCTTTGCGTTCCCGAAACAGGCAGGCGATCAGATTCTCGACGATCGTGGTCTTGCCGCGTTCATTGCGGGCGTAGATCAGGGTCAACGGTGCCATGGTCTCGCGGAAGCCGGCAATGGGACCGGCGGTGTTGATCTCCACGGTTTCCAGGCGTATGTGTTCAGGCTTTGCTTTCACCGATATTCAGGTCCCGTACACGATTTTCAGGGCTTTCTCCAGTACAGCCGCTCTCAGGCTCTCCCCTTCCTCTTCCTTGAGTTTCAGCCGAGAGACCCCCTCCCGAACCTTGTTGGCCAGGGCTGACAGGTCTTCACTGTCGCTGATCTGCAAGTTCTCCAAATCGACAGTACCGCAGGAAATCTGTCTTTCCGAAAGGAAGGTTTCTATGGATCTCTGAACGTTGCGCCGCGAGGAGGTGTATCCCTTGACTCCCACGTGTAAAACGAGTCCTTTTAAAAACTCCTGACCCTTGGAGGTTTTTTCCCAGTCCAGCAGCTGGTTTGTTAGCTGTGTTCGAATCTGTTCCTCCTCTCGATCATCGGGGAGCACCAATATTTCCGACCGCAGATAGACGGGAGGATGCTCGAGGTACAACTCTTGAAGTGCGGCGGTGTCAGTATCGAGAAGCAGGATGCGGCGCCGACCGTATTCATCAGCGGTGATCGGATAGGGTGAGCCGGGACTGACAACTTCTTCGTCTATGCCGGAGGGGGCGTGGATATGACCGAGGATCACTCCGGCTGGCTGGAAACGCGCCAAATCTCCCCGAGTCAAGGGGAAGTATCCCCTCTCCCGTCCATTCGCATCCCGCCTGGGGGCGGAAAAATCACCGTGGGAGATCAGGACCCACTGACGGGCTTTCAGATGCCCGGATACCTCGGAGGTGGCGATCACCTGGCCCATCGTCGATCCGTCTCTGTAGGGAAGAAACAGAATCGGACGATGATCGATACGTTTTAAGGTTGGCTGGGAGAACACTTGGATGTTTGCAGATGCAAAAAAATCACTCTTTAGTTCTGAGTCGTGGTTTCCGGGGATAATCAGCAGGTGAAGGTGTGGAAAACGGCCGGCCAGACTGTCTACCTGAGCGAAGCTGCGATCCGCCCAATCGAAGAGATCTCCGGCGATGATCAGGATGCGGATCCCTTGAGAAAGAAGCTGATCGATGAGGATCTCAAAGTTTTCCAGACGTTCGGGATGACTTTCCCTGAGGTGTAGATCCGCTGTGATCGCAATGCGCATATCGTCGGGAATCTGAAGTTACATCGATGCGATTGCGTTAACCGCAAGCAGAATGAGCATCGGAAGGAGAATCAGAACGAGCATCTGAACAAGCAGGCTCAGCCTGCGAAAATAGCTGAAGATCAACCCAAAGAACAACACGGCCGAGCCGACCACGAAGGTAAGTCTGTCGTTCCGGAAAAAGAACAGCTGAGTGGCGGGTCTCCAGAACCAGCCCATGAAGTTGATTCTTGCCACCAGAGACAGGAGAAGAAAGCCTGCGGCGAAACCGAGGAACAGAGGCAGGATGATCTGCTCGCCTCCGAAGAAGATCCTCAGCAACACGAGCCCGAAGGTAAGCAGGACCCAAAACATAGGCTCACCGGCAAACCCGAGTTTCGTATCCATGAGCTGCACGGCGGGTTGAACCTTGAACACGTATAGGGCTACCGGACTCAGCAGGGCGAAACCGAGCCACCCTACCGCATCGAAGAGCTTTTCGTAGCGGTCCATCGACACCTTCCTTGCCGCTATTCTATCAGCATTCTCCAACATTACAAGACCCGGCTTCGGTGCCGCCTCGACATCTCCGTTCTCTCATACTAAGCTGAAAGCTTATATGAACAACCCGTTGAAGCGGATCTGTGTTTTTTGCGGCTCAAGCCTCGGTGCCAATCCCGAATACAGGAGGAAGGTTCGGGGGCTCGGCACCGTTCTCGCCGCAAACAGGTTGACCCTGGTCTATGGAGGCGGCAGCGTTGGTCTGATGGGAGAGCTCGCCCGAACCGTACTGGCCCGGCAGGGGGAGGTGATCGGAGTGATTCCCAAACGGATTCACGAGATGGTCGAATCTCTCGAACTTACCAAGCTGTACGTCGTGGAGAATATGCACGAACGAAAGGCGAAGATGTATGAACTGAGCGATGCCTTCATCATTCTCCCAGGCGGCATCGGTACGATAGAAGAGTTTTTTGAAGTCTACACCTGGTATCAGTTGGGCATACATCTGAAGCCCATTGGTCTGCTCGATATCCAAAACTATTTCGGCAAATTGATCGATTTTATTGACCACATGGTTGCGGAAGGATTTCTGAAACCGGCCCACAGAAACACCCTGGTAATCGAAGGGGACCCCCGTACCTTGATTGCCAGGATCAGAGAGAAAGAAATCACCTACATAGACAAGCTGAAGTAAACGAAAAAATCAGATAGTACCGCTTCTCTGCACCTCGGGTAACAGTTCCGGTGTTCGTTGGTGTTATACAATGGGTGGAGCAAAACGTGCATGTTTTGTTTCCGAGGAGTCATCCGAAATGGTCAGATCGAAAGTTCTTTTTCCCTTTTATCATGCTGGGATTGATAGCGTTTGTATTTCTATCAGGATGCGGTGTACAGGGGGAGGATGGGACCTCCTCCTATATGGCCTTGGATTGGGTGTACGCACCCCAGCAGCTCTACTTTCAGGCCATGCCTTCCTTCGGACAGGTCGGAGAACACTATCAGCAACCCGAAGGGACCTATCCTGAGCCGACCGGGATAGAGAGCGGTTCGCTTGAGCGGGCCAGAGCCGATCAGTTGGGCCTCGAGCCTTCGCCTTCTCGAAGCGCCGAGGTTAGCAACCAGCAGACGACCCTGGATGAGTCTGACTACGATCTTGACGACCCGCAGGAGTATCTGTTCGAAAGCCAAGGACCGGGTTACAGTCTTCGGATCGAAGGCCACCGTTATCCGTCGAAATAGGGATATGTGCTGAACGCTGATCTTTTTCACCGTCAGCGGCCGGAAGTTATCCTCTTCAGACAATCCTCAATTATAGATAGCCCGATGTCGATCTGTTCCCGTGTGATGATCAGAGGCGGGGCCAGGCGGATCGAAGATTCTCCGGCACCGAGGAGCAGCAGACCCCTCTTGAAGGCCTCATCGAGAAGCTTGTTTCGTTCCTTCAGCGCCGGGGTTTTCCGACTGTCTTTGATCAGCTCGATTCCGACCATGAGCCCCAAACCGCGTACATCCCCAATCAAAGGATATCGTTTCTGAAGCTGGAGAAGTTGATCTTTCAGGTACGCTCCCTGTTCCGCCGACTTTTTCAGGAGTTTTTCCTTCGCGATGACCTGTAACACCGCCTTGGCCGCCTCCATGATTACCGGACCGCCGTTCAGGGTTCCCTCATGAGCGCCGGGCTCCCAGTTCATCACCTCGGCTCGGGCTATGGCGGCACCGGCGGGCAAGCCGTGGGCAAGAGCTTTGGATACGGCCATGATGTCCGGCTCGATCCCGAAAGCTTGAGAAGCGAACATCTTGCCGGTTCTGCCGAACCCGGACTGCACCTCATCTAGAATCAGCAGGATGCCCTGATCCCGACAGATCTGCTGCAGTCTGGGGAGGAACTCCTTGGGTGGTACGATGTAGCCCCCCGCCCCCTGGATTGGTTCCACCAGGATGAAGGCAACTTCATCCGCTGGAGTGATTTTCTTCAGCATGATATCGGTCAAGTAGTTCATACAGTACAGATCGCAGCTCGGATACTCCCTGTTGAAAAGGCAACGGTAGCAGTACGGGTAGGGTACGAAATGTCCGATCGGATACATCGGAGCGAATCCCCGGCGTGCCGGGGCGCCGGTCGTGGTGAAGCTGACCGCCCCTATTGTACGGCCGTGAAAACCGTTGATATAGCCGATGCCGTAGGCCCTCCGTGTGTGCCACTTGGCCATCTTGATGGCGGTGTCAATGGCCTCGCTGCCGCTGTTGCAATAAAAGACCCGTTTCCGAAAGTTCCCCGGGGTTACCTTGAAGAGCATCTCCGCGTACTCGACCTGGGGGACCGTGAAGTAATCAAGGCTGTTCACGAAGATGAGCTGGTCCAGTTGCTTCTTGACGGCGGCGATTACATCGGGATGCCGGTGCCCCAGACCGGTGACTGCGATGCCGGAGCCAAAGTCGAGAAATATGTTGCCGTCCACGTCCTCGACGAATACCCCTTCGGCCCGCAGACCCACCAGCTGGGAGCTGCGGGTCAGGGAGGGGGAGAGCATCGACTCATCTCGCTGAATCCAAGCCTGCGCTTTTGGTCCGGGTGGATCAACTACTATCCGAGGTTGCGTATAGGCCATCGATTTCTCCTTGTTTGGTGTTGGAGACAGCCCGCTCAAACTGATGGAGCCATCCAGGGGGCTGGTCACCCGGTAGAGAGTGGGGCAACCGAAAGGCGGCTTCAGGGCTCCAGGGCCAGCTCTATCCGCTTGTTGATTCTCCCCTTGCTCTTGTAGCCGCTGATGCGGATAGCGCCTACCTCGCTGGTGTTGGCTACATGGGTTCCTCCGTCGGCCTGGAGGTCCAACCCTTCGATCTCTACAATCCGAACCTCCTGTATCTGGGGAGGAAGGAGGTTGATTTTGGTCCGAATCAGGTCGGGGATCTTAAACGCCTCTTCCCGCGGAAGAAACTTGACCTGTACGTGGCGGGCAGCCGCCACTTCCGCGTTGATCTTCTCCTCGATCTCGTGGACCAGCTCTCCACGCAAGGTTTCGAATTCGAAATCCATACGACCCCGCAGCTCCTCCATGTTGCCGCCGGTTACCAGAGCCTGATAATCCCGCCAGACCACTCCGCAGAGGATATGAAACGCCGTGTGAGTGCGCATCAAGCGGTAGCGGCGCTCCCAATCGATGCGCCCTTGAACCACTGCGCCTTCCTGCGGGGGCTCTGTCTTCAGCCAGTGCCAGATCCACAGTCCCTGCCGCTTCACCCGTTCGACAGGTATTTCGGCAAGCCGGCCAAGATCGTGGGGTTGGCCTCCCCCTCCGGGGAAGAATGCCGTTCTGTCCAGGGCGACAGCCCCTTCTTCACGGTTTACATCCGTGATCCTAGCCTCAAACTCTTTGAGATACGAGTCCTTCTGAGCAAGAATGTCAGTCATGACATCATT
>JAGLQP010000171.1 GCA_023136785.1 Spirochaetales bacterium | reverse complement strand
GTGGTCGCCTCGGAGGGAGTGGAAATATACGACTCTACCGTTCGCTTCATCAAACAGCTCAAGGAGCGAGGTGTAAAAGTCGGGGTTGCCTCATCGAGCATGAACTGTCAGTTCATTCTGGAGAAAACGGGCTTGGATAGCCTGGTCGAGGCCGTCGTTGGCGGCACGGTCTCTCGAGAGCTTGGGCTGAAAGGAAAGCCCGAGCCGGACATCTTTCTGGTGGCGGCGGACAATCTGGAGGTACACCCCAGTTCCTGCATCCTGGTTGAGGATGCAATCTCCGGGGTCGAGGCGGGCAAGAGGGGCAATTTCGCCCTGGTGGTCGGCATTGCCCGGAGCGGTGAAGCCCAGGCTCTCAAAGGACATGGTGCGGATATCGTGGTCCAGGACATGAAGGAGCTGTCCTTGAAGGAAATCCACCGCTGGTTTGAACGAGACCTGGAACGGGATAACTGGATGCTCGAGTATCACGGATTTGAGCCGGAGCAGGAGCGGCTGCGGGAATCCCTCACCACCGTCGGCAACGGGTATTTTAGCACCCGAGGCTGTTTCGAGGCCAATCGGGCCGACGAGGTCGTGCACTACCCGGGAACCTATATTGCGGGGGTGTACAACTCCCTTCCCAGCGTCGTATTCCGAAAAACAATCACCAATAACGATCTGGTCAACTGCCCCAACTGGCTTCTCATCGAGCTGCAGATCGAAAAGGGCAAGTTCCGCACTCCCCTGGATTACGAGCTCATCGATTATCGCCACAACCTCGATATTCGGGGCGCTGTGATGAGCCGCCGTCTGACCTTCAAAGACAAGAAGGGCCGGGTCACCACGATTGAGACGGAGCGACTGGCCAGCATGGCCGATCCACACCTCGGTGCGATCCGCTTCACCCTGCGGCCGGAGAACTGGTCGGGCAGCATCACCCTGAAGTCCTCCCTCGACGGCACGGTGATCAACTACGGGGTGCCCCGTTACCGGGAGCTGAACTCCAAGCACCTGACTCCCATATCTGTAGGCGAAGGCGAGGGAGGCATCTCCCTGGAAGTGCAGACCGTCTCCTCGAAGGTCAGAATCTACATGCAGGCCCGGCATAGCTTCATTGCCGACGGCAAAAAAACAGAAGTGGAGCGACAGGTCGTTCACGACGTTGGTCTGATCTGCGAACAGATCACCTTTTCCGTCGAACAGGGCCGGGATTACACATTGGAGAAGATCGTCACCATCTACACCTCGAGGGATCGGGACGTTACGGATCCGCGCAGAACCTCAAAGACATCGCTGATAGATGGGCCCTCCTTCCCCGAGCTGATCGAGGCTCACAACAAGGCCTGGCGGAATCTCTGGGACCGGGCGGATATCCGAGTTGAAGGGGACCGCTTCGCCCAGAGGACCCTGCGGCTTCACATCTATCACCTCCTCTGTACGGCGGGTCCCCACAATCGTCACATCGATGCCGGCATGCCCGCCCGGGGTCTGCACGGCGAGGCCTATCGCGGACATATCTTCTGGGATGAATTGTTTATCTATCCCTTCTACAATCTTCACTTCCCCCAGATCTCCCGCGCCTTGCTTCTGTACCGCTACCGGCGCCTGGAGGGAGCCCGGGAGTATGCCCATGAACACGGCTACCGAGGTGCCATGTATCCCTGGCAGACGGCGGACAACGGACATGAGGAAACGCAAATCGTTCACTTCAACCCCGTCTCGGGCAAGTGGGATCCGGATCTGAGCAGCCGCCAACGGCACGTCTCTATCGCAGCAGCCTACTCCGTCTGGGAGTACTTCTACTGCACGGGTGATCTGGAATTCCTCAATGAGTACGGGGCGGAAATCCTCGTCCTGACGACTCGCTTCTGGGCCAGCATCGCCGAGTACGACGAAGCAGACCGGCGCTACCACATTCGGGGAGTCATGGGACCGGATGAGTTCCACGAGAAGGATCCCGATGCGGATGAGCAAGAGGGAGGTTTGAACGACAACGCCTATACCAACATCCTGGCCAGCTGGCTGATGCACAAGACCATCGAGACCCTCGAATATCTCCCGAAGAAGGATATGAAGATCCTCGTAGAAAAAACAGGATTCAAGCCTGAGGAGATGGAACTCTGGAAGGACATCGTCAGCAAGATGAAGGTCGTCATCTCGAAACGGGGAATCATCTCCCAGTTCGACGGTTATATGGATCTCAAGGAACTGGACTGGGAAGCTTACCGGGACAAGTACGGCAACATCGGCCGGCTGGACCGCATCCTCAAGGCAGAGGGGGATTCTCCAGATCGGTACAAGCTATCCAAACAGGCGGATGTTCTGATGACCTACTACCTGCTCTCTCCGGGACAGGTGAAGCATATTCTCGAGCTGATGGGCTACAAGGTCGGTGATGAGCTGGAGTTGATGCGTAAGAACTTCGAGTACTACTGTCAACGCACCAGTCACGGTTCCACTTTGAGCTTTATCATTCATTCGGCAATACTCAAGTATCTGAAAGGTCATCGGCAAGACATGTGGCGCGGGTTTCACACAGCTTTGAAAAGCGATGTCGAGGACATCCAAGGCGGCACCACCGAAGAAGGGATTCACACGGGAGTGATGGGCGGTACCATCGATGTGGTGATGAAGGCTTTCGCCGGCATCAGCCTGTTCAAAGACGCGATCCTGCTCGAGCCACAGCTTCCCCCCCACTGGCAGCGGCTGGCTTTCAAGATGACCCATCGCCGTAACTGGTTCCACGTAGCGATAACTCCCGATGAGCTTACTATTAAAAAACTTACCGAGAGCGAGAAACAACCGGTAGACATCCTGGTCGGGAAGAAGCGATATCCTTTGAAAGAGAAGGAATCTGTGACCATACCTCTGGACGCCGAGTAAGCAACTGCTACCGCCCAGGTATTCGAGCTGACACTGCTCACGGCAGACCGGCGGCTTCAAGGGTGTCCAGATATCGAGTTATTGATGGTATCAACCTCGGCGTAGTTTTTTTCGCCACCTGCGAAAGTAGAGAGCCCGCAGCGCTTCGGCGAGACAATACAATCGGTACAGCAGCGGACGAAATGACAGGTCGTAGCAACCCAACCGGTTGATCACCTGTCCGCCGAATCCGGTCTTGAAGCGAAACAACCCGTGCATCGGGTGCTCAGGATCATCATCGGGGGGGATACCGAACAGATCGTAGCAGCGGCAGCCCCGCTCTTTGGCCAGCAGGATTGCCCGCCATTGAAGAGCGTAGCTTGGCATCAGATTGCGCTTTCGATCCGAGGAGGCTCCGTACAAATACCAGGCCCGCTGTCCTTTCAGGGCCAGGATGATCCCGGCGAGAAGCTCCCCCTCGTGCCTCGCGCTCAGCAGGTAGAGCTCCGGTCCGCCGGCGCCGTAATTGCCGGCCAGGGTGAACAGCGTTCTGTAGTACTGTTCCCCGTGCAGGGTGATCCGGTCCCTCCGGGCCGTCTCTTCGTACAGCCGATACCACTCAGCCAGGGCCAGTTCGACACTCCGATGCTCCGTTTGCTGTTGACCGTCAATCGAAAGCTCCACTTCCTTCTTGGCGGCCAGACGGATGTTGTACCGGGTCTTGCTCTTCATGGCAGCCAACAGCTCGCTTTCTTCGGCCCTCAAATCGAGGATCACCGTACTGGGAGGTTGAACATCCATCGGAGCTTTGCTCAGGCCGGCGGAGCTCTTCAAAACCCCAGGGTGATTTCCCAACCCCTCTCTCCCCCATGGCGGATCGAATCGCAGGAACACACAGCGAGGGAGGTAAGGTCGCAGAGCTTGGGATAGCGCCACGAGAAAGCCCTCCCGGTCCGCCGCGGGCTCTTCTATCTCCGGTCCGTGGGGCACATAGGCTAGACCGAACCCCAGCACCAGCCGGCGAAGCAGGACGAGGAGGAGGAATGTATCTCCCCGGTAGCGGCAGTGAAAGGCTAAAGACTGCCAGCCAAGGCGGCCCCGGAACGCTCCCCAGAAACCACTCTGCAGCAGGCTCTCGCTGCCGTCAAGATCGTGGAGCTCCGCCGGTTCGACGCTGATTTTCATCGATCCCAATCCAGGATCTCCGCTTCCACCCCGCCGACGACCTGGAACAGGGAAAGACTCAAGCGGACCCAGACCGGCTCGCCGGGATCCATCACCCCCAGCCTGATTTTCAACCCGTAGGGTCTGCCCTCGGGGAAGGAGGGATCCAACCAATGCCACTTTCCGCCGGTGAAAAGCTCCACCCAGGCGTGGCCGATGAACCCCGCTTCAGTCAAAATGAGCCCATAGGCCAGGCGGGAGGGAACAGCCAATTTTCGCAGCAGGGCGACCAGCAGCAGAGCGTGTTCGGTGCAGTCACCCGCTTTCCGATCGAGGATCTCTTTCAAGCCGGCGAAACCGTACGCCAGGGATTTATGTTCAATGTACTCGTGCACCAGACGTTCCAGGCAGATTGCCCGGGCGGGATCGATCGTGGCGCCGGTTCCACACCCGGAGAGCAGCTCCGCCAACCTGGGATCTTCCAGATCCAGATGAAATCCGCCGCGGACATACCTGTCCACCTCCGGCGGCTGCAGGTTCGAAGGGGAAGCGATCGGCTCGGATTGAAACTGTCTTCTTTCTAAATAGACGAACAGCTCCTCCGCGTCCCTCCGCGCATCCCCGGGCGAAGATACGATGCGGGTCTGCGCGCTTTGCCCTCCCCCCAAATCCTTTTCGGCGGCCTGTACCGCCTCACGCAACGTTGCTGCGCCGCCGCCGCGAAAGGCAACGGTTACCCCATGCACCCTCTCCAGGGGCTGAGGTAAAACCTCAAGTCGGCGGACCGGAATGGTCAGGGAGGCCACATCGAATACGTCAGTTAAATCGATTCTCCGATCGGTCTTTGGCGATGCTTCCGGATCGGAATCGAGGCGGAGGATCTCCAGAGCCAATCCCACAGGGGTTCTGGAATAGAGGGAACGACCCTCTTCGCTGTACACCGCCGTGGTGACCACGCCGGGCAGGGCGGAGGATCGCTCCTCCACGAGGACGCCCTCGTATCTCCTGCCCAAGGAATCATCGAGTTCTCCGTGTCCGAGGATACGGAGCTGGATCTGCTCTACCTTCAACGATTCCGGGGAAAAGAGGTGATAGCCGAGCTCCCCGTTGTAGGCGCTGTAATCACCTGAAGCGTTCTCTGTGTTGTGCGCTCCCTGCGCTTTGTGCGCTCTTTGCGCCTT
>JAGLQP010000170.1 GCA_023136785.1 Spirochaetales bacterium | reverse complement strand
AGGAGGTCCCCTGGGAGGAGAACGAAGCAGGATCGAAGTACATGGTCACCCTCCCGGACTACGGCCTGGAGCGGCTCCAGGCGGACGGTCAGCGTATATTCCCAAACCGAAAGTACAAGGCCGTATGCTTCGGATACCCTACACCGGCGGCGGATATCGAGAGCACGGACACCTACACTGCCGAGGCTGGGAAAAGCGGCTGGGTTTACTCCCTGATGCTCGCCGGCAAGGGATTACGGAGCCGGGAGCAGATCGAAAATCGACTGCGCAGGGACGGCTTCTACGGATATAAGGTGCTTTTGAACTGGTTCGGTGACGACTACGGCCATGTCCGCATCGAAGATATGCTCGGCCCTGTAGAGATGGAACTGGCCGAGAAATATCGTCTGGTCGTTCTTCTCCACGTCCCTCGCTCGGAAAGGCTGGCGGACCCGGAGATTCAAAAGGGTGTGAGCGACCTATCCCGAGACTATCCGAATGCACAGATTGTCCTGGCTCACTGCGGACGCTGCTATCTTCCCGACGAGATGAAGCGGGCCATCAAGTCAATCCGGGACCTGGACAACGTGTACATGGATACATCCATGGTCATGGACCCGGTGGCGCTGCAGATGGTCCTGGAAGAGATCGATTCTTCCCGCGTGTTGTTTGCCACCGATTTTCCCGTGCCGGCCATGCGGGGTCGAAGGGTCTATGTCATGGATCACTGGGTGGATCTGGTGCTGCCTGGAAACGCGGAAAGCGACTTCCGGGTACAGTCTGAGAATTTCCGAGCCACCTTCATGGTGTACGAGATCGTTCTTGCCATCCGCAGGGCTGCGGAACGGGTAAACCTCCCGCAGGAAAAGCTCACCGCAATGTTTTTCAAAAACGGGATGGAGGTCTTGGATCGGGTGCAGCGGCCGACGGATTAGTACTACTAAATTTCGAAATGCGGGCTTACCTTTTTGCAGCCGTACCGATCGTCCTGTGGGCGTCAACCCCGCTCCTGGTCACCGAACTGGCGGCGGAACTCCCCATACTTCAGGTCAATTGGCTGGTCACCGGATTCAGTATCGTATCCTTGAGCCTGACCATAACCGTGCTCAAGAGATGGGGAAAATTCCGGGATTACTCGAAAAAAGAGATGGGGACCATGCTGGTGTTGGGAGCAACGGGACTGTTCCCCTACACCACCCTGTACTACCTGGCCTTTGCTCTGGCTCCAGCTGCGGCGGGAAACAGCAACATCATCAACTACCTGTGGCCGATCTGGATCGTCATTCTGGCGATCCCAATCCTCAAGGAGGGGTTGGGCTGGAAGAAGATCCTCGGCATCGCCTTGAGCTTCGCTGGAGTGTACCTGATCCTTACCGGAGGCCAATGGATCCGCTTTCGCCTGGAACATCTGCCGGCCTACCTGAGCGCCGCCGCCGGTGCCTTCTTCTGGGGGCTGTTCTCCGTTCAGAACAAGCGTCACCGATTCGAGGCTCTCACTGCCATGTTTGTCTACAGTGTTGCGGCTTTCCTCTGTTTTGCCGCGGTAGCGCTGCTTGCTTCGCCCCTGGTTTGGCCATCCACGAGAAGCTGGCTGCTGCTGTTTCTGCTCGGGGGTATCGTCAACGGATTCAGCTACCTGTTTTGGATCTTAGCCTTGCGCGCCGGGGATACCGCCAAGATCGCCAATCTGGTCTACCTCACCCCTTTTCTAGCCCTCATCTACCTGGCCGTGTCTCTAGACGTCAGTATAAAGGCAACTCAGCTTGTCGCTTTAATCCTCATCCTTGCAGGACCTATCCTGCAGGAAATACGAATCCCCTTTAAACAGAAAGACTGAAGGAGAGCAAACTGGACAAACTCTATGCCCTCCTGGGCATGCTGGGAAACACCGGGAACGATCTGATCTTCAAGGTTGCCGCCAAACAGCAGGAGGGACGTCGTATCTCCCTCTTCTACCTGCTTCAGGCTTTTTTCATCATAATCTGCTGCCTGGCTGCTGTGTGGCTTTTGCAGCTCGGCCCGATCGTCCACATGACCAGCATTCAATTCGGGCTGCCAATCGGCGTAGGGACATACGCAATCTACATGCTCGTGCTAAAAAGTCTGGTCAAGGGTGAGGTATCTACAAACATCACTATTTTTCGATTGAATTTCGTGGTTTCCAGTATCCTGGCCGTTGTCTTTCTCAACGAAATCCTGACCGTCCGCAAAATAATTGGTCTGATCCTCTGCTGTGCCGCTATCATCGTTCTGTTTATATCAACTCCGCGGCCTAGCCAGGGGTCTCATTCTGGCTTGCGGTTCAGTATTCCAGCCTGTCTTCTGGCAGGAGGACTAAACATACTCATAAAGGTAGCCTTCAATAACGGAGCCCTGATCGTTCAGCTGATCCTGTACCGTTATCTTGTGGTGGCTGTCCTTGCTGCCTCGCTCCTCCTGATAAGACATAAGCAAAACGGACGAGGAACCGGAAGAATCTACCTACTCGCCCTGCTCAGCGGTATGGCTATGATGTTCGCCCTCTTTTTCACCTTCGCCGCTTTCCAAATCGGAGATATTGCTCTGGTGACTCCTATCAATCAGCTCGCCTTTGTTTTTTCCACTGCAGGCGCGGTGTTGATCTTGAAGGAACAGGTATCTATAAAAAAGATCCTCGCAATCGTACTAGCTGTTTCCAGCATCATTACAATAGCCTAACAGGTACAGGATACGGGACAACCCGGATGCATGGATCTCTTCGACCAACTGCTGCAACTAGGGAAGACTTAAGGAAGTGTAGGATTCCGGACTGACCAAATCGGTCAGACATTCCTCGATCCAGATACCTGCCGCTCCCATGGCAGCGGCGCGGCGAACCTTGTGCAGGGCATGATCGAGATAACGCCTGCAGGCGTAGTGTACCAGATCAGGGGCAACTCGAGGAAATCGTTCTCGATACGCTTCAACACCTTCCTCCGCCACTGCATCTGCACCTGCAGATCCGGGGAGTGGAGATCCCACCACGGATTGGGCGCCAGTTCCTCCCAGCGATCTCGAACCAAGATCGACTCGTAGGGAATGATGACGGGGATTGACTTCGCACCATTTGAGGACAGGGCTGCTTCGACTTTCTCTCTACCGGTCATGGCGATATTATTGTGCAACTGAACAATAAACACTATAGTGATTTATCGAAACCCGGAAGATGAACGAGACTGATCCAAACAGAGAAACCTTCGAGGAGTTCAAAAAGTCCTTTTCCTACGGCTCGAGGAACGATCTGAACTTCAAATTCCTGGCGGGCTTGAGCGACGAAGAGGCCGCTCGTTTTCTGCAGCAACTGCTCTGGAAGCTGGGAGATGCGCTCAACGACGGCCAATGGGGGCGGATCGTCGAGCATGTTATCGAGGGTCAGGTCCAGGGATACTCCGGCCCTCCCCGGTACACCTACGACCACGGTCCATTTGTGAACCCTTCGAAATCCCTCTCCGAAGCCAAGCTGACGTTGATCACCTCCAGCGGTCATTTTGTTGCGGGGGACGACCCCCGGCCATTTGGCATCGAGAACATGTCACAGGAGGAAGCAGTTCGGAGAATCAACGACTTTCTCAAGGCGGAGCCCGTCCTCTCGGTGATTCCCAAAGATACACCGGCTCCCGAATTGCGGGTGCGCCACGGCGGCTACGACATACGGGGACCTCTGGCGGATCCCAACGCCGCTTTCCCGCTTGAACATCTCAGGGAACTGGAGCGGGAGGGATCGTTCGGTGAACTTGCAGAGGAAACCTACTCCTTCGTCGGAGCCTGCGCCCAAACCCGCCTGCTCAAGCACAGCGGTCCTCAGTGGGTGGAAATGCTGAAACAGCGGGCCGTAGATATCGCTCTATTGGTGCCCGTCTGACCGGTGTGCCACGTGTCCGTGGGACACTTAGCCCGGCTTCTGGAAGAGGAAGGAATCGCCACGGTAATCATCGCGGTCAAAGCCTTTGAGAAGCGGCTGGAAGCCATGCTCCCACCCCGGGTACTGATCACCCGCCATCCCATGGGCAGACCGATCGGTCCTCCGGGGGATCGCAAACATCAAAAACTGGTAATCGAAGCGGCGTTGGAACTTTTCGAGACTGCTGAGACCGGTGGCACAATTCGCGAGCTGCCCGAGGGATACTCTATCTAGTCCTGTTGGCCGCTGACCGTGCAGGTAGCACAGGCGAGCGCAGCCGAATCAAAACGACCAGGCCGCACTGCGTATTCTGTAGCAGCTAAATCCTTAAGCCCCCGTCTATTTCCAGGATCCGGCCGTTGACGAAGTCGTTCTCTATGATGAAACGAACGGTGGAGGCGATTTCCGCAGGCTCGCCCAGACGCTTCACGGGAACCTGGTCGACGATTTTCTCCAGCACCTCCGGGTTCACCGCCGCGACCATCTCCGTGTTCAGGTATCCCGGAGCGATTCCCGCCACCCGGATCTGGTAGCGGGACAATTCCTTGCTCCAGGTCACGGTCATGGCGTCTACACCGGCCTTGGAAGCGGAATAGTTGGTCTGCCCGAAATTCCCGGCCCTCGACACCGAAGAGATATTGATGATCACCCCCCGGCTCTGCTCTGCCATGATCGCCGCGGCCTCCCGGGCACAGAGGAACACCCCAACCAGGTTCACCTCCAGAACAGCCTGAAAATCCTGGAGGGACAGCTTATCCACTCGATCTTTCCTGTACCTGAGGAGGCGTCCGTCCCGAGTAATGCCGGCGTTGTTGACCAGGACATCGAGCTTTCCAGCTGTGCTCTCGATACTTTCAAAGAAACGGACAACCGAATCTTCTTCGGTCACGTCACAGATCGAAAGGCGGATGTCCAGCTTTTCCTTTTCTGCCAGGTCCTCGAAAGCGGAAAGCTTCTGGTCGCTGATATCGCATCCGAACACCCGCGCTCCCGCTCGAGCCAGATCAACCGCAATTTGGTATCCCAAACCCCGACCCGCGCCGGTAACAACACATACACTTCCTTCGATCTTCATAGAGCTATCCTCCCGCCTCCTTCGTAAAGAAACCTTCCCCTGTCTTTCGACCCAACTTACCTTCGGCCACCCGCGCTTTCAAAGAGCGGGCAGGAGCGTAGGAGCTGCTGCCGAGCCTGTCGTGAAGAACCGAGAGAATGGTTTCGCAGGTATCCAGGCCGATCAGATCGGCCAGTGCCAGAGGTCCGACGGGGTGCAGCGCCCCCAGCTTCATGGCGGTGTCGATGT
>JAGLQP010000017.1 GCA_023136785.1 Spirochaetales bacterium | reverse complement strand
GGGATAGCGTTCAAAAGGAAACGAGGCCTCTCCCAATAGAAGTCGTGATGATGGCCGATCGCCGGAATCCCCGTCTCGGCAATCACCTCGGTTAGAGCCACGCCAAGGGGGATGTGCATCGGAATTGCCAATACATTCTCCGCCACCAGCAGATCGATGTTGAACTGCTCGAGGAAGGTGTAGAGCTTCTCTTTCAGATACTCCTTTTTTTTGTAGATCCGATCGGTTACGGTTCGACTGCGAGTCTGCAGGCCGAACAGTTCGGCGGACAGGGCGACATTGTCGGGATGCTGGAAGAAAGCCTCCGGTACCAGCATGCTCGCCTGAGGATCCTTATCCAGCTCTCCGGCAAACCAAAAGCAACTATGGTGAAAACCCTCAAAGATCTCCGCCCACTTTCTCGACTCGAGGGACACTCCATCCAGCCCTTTAAAACGGGTGGACACAAAACCGATGTTGAGGGACTTGGCGCGTTTGTGTTTTCTTTTCATGGACTAGGGGCGGCAGGTCTGGCCTGGTTTGTTCCCGGTTGTAGCAGCCCTTCGATCGTTTTGGGGTTCTCTTCGAACTCGTGAAACATCCTTATGATTCGAAAAGATTCCTGGTTCTCTAGAAATACATCTACGATTTCGGGGTCGAACTGGCTGGATCGACCCTCGATAATGGTGTTCATTGCTTCTTCGTGGCTGATTGCTTTCTTATACGGTCTGTCGCTGGTAAGGGCATCGTAGACATCCGCCACGGCCACGATTCGGGCCGAAAGGGGGATTTCATCACCCCTGCGGCCTTCCGGATATCCATCACCGTCCCAGCGTTCGTGGTGATAGTAGGCAATCTCCTTCCCCAGAGTCAAGAAGGATTCCCGCTTGATCTCAGTGTCTACATCGCGAAGGGCGTCTCCCCCCATGCGGGCATGATCCTTTACACGGGAAAACTCCTTCTGGTCGAGTTGACCGACTTTGAGAAGGATGGAGTCTTCAATGGCGACTTTTCCGACATCGTGCAGGACCGACGACAGGCAGAGATCCTCGATATAACGATCGGTGATGTAATTCTTGTACTTCTCCATGCTGCGCAGCCCGGTAGCCAGGACCTTTGTGTATTCTCGGATTCGCTTGAGGTGTTTGCCGGTGTTCTTGTCGCGGTACTCGGTCAGGCGGGCAAAGCCGAGAATCGTTGCCGATTGGGTCTCCTTGATTCTGTCAAAGCTCTCCTTGAGCTTGCGCTCGAGGTTGACTCTTTCGGTTAAGTCCTTCTCGATAATCGAGTAGGCGATAGTCTTGCCACTGGTGTTTTTTATTGACGAGTAGGACGTGTAGGTGAATAGATCCGTTCCGTCCTTCCGGCGGCGAGGTACCTCGGCTTCGATATAGCGGCCGCCGTTCTCATCGACCAGCTCGAAGATCTGGGAAATCGTGGGTCGCTGATGGTTCGCCCGGAAGACGGAATCGAAATACTCCCCCGACACCTCCTCCCAGCTGTACCCGTACAGCTCTTTGGCCGTGTAGTTCCAGTTCACGATCCGTCCGAGGGGATCCACGATGATGATCGATGAAAGGATCGTGTCGAAGAGAACGGCGTAGCTACGTTCGGAGATGGCCAGGCGGGCTTCGATGTTTTTCAGGTAGGAAATATCTTTGAACTGGCAGGTGTAGCCGGTCACCGTACCCCGGGGATCCCGGATCACCCAGGATGAATCGAGGATCCGCTTGATCGTTCGATCCTCCATGTACAGATGGGTCTCGAGGTTGAATACAAAGTCCGCATCCAGTAAACGGATCAGTTTGTCTTCCAGCTCCGCCTTGTAGACGTACAATGAGGCGATGTCCTCGATGGGGCTGTTCGGCTCCATTCCGATGAGCTTGTAGAAAGCGGGATTCGCGGTCTGGATTTTACCGCCCAGATTCACGGTGAGAAGTCCGTCTCCGATGTTTTGAAACAGCAGCTCGAAGGAATCCGAGGTGCTGGTGGTTTCTGCGTGAGTGCTGGCCAAATCCTGCCGTACTCTGACCAGAGTGTAGCTCTGAGCCTCTCCTTCTATGGTAAAAGCTGCGACTCGAAAATATTTCGGTGTTCCGTTCAAGTCGGGAATTGTGGTCAACCGATCGATATGGCGGCACCGTTCCACGTTGAGCAGCTGAAGGAATTTTGTCTCGGTTAGGATGTCCATGCTTCGCCAGCCGGTAATGCGAAGCAACACCTCATTGAAGAACAGGATATCCCCCTTCTCATCGAGAAGGACAAAACCGTCGGAGAACTCTTCGATGATTTTCAGGATAACATCAGAGAATGCGATGGCGGACCCCCTCGATTCTTCAGTGTACCGACCAGCGCCGGGAAGTCAAGATACCCTGAGACTCGGCTTGCAAATCCTCAGGGGCGGAGAGTATCATGTGGGCGAACATTTGTCATGAGAATTGCCGCTTTCATCACTGTATTGTTAGCGCTTCTGGGGCTCGTTGCGCCTAGTGCCGAGGACCAACCCTACCGGCTGGACTGGCGCTACGTCACCGGTGGAAAAATCGTGACCAAACCGGCGGTTGACCACCGGGGGATGATCTACGCTCTCTCCGATGACAGGACGCTCTACGCCCTCTCTCCCCTTGGTCAGGAACGCTGGCGTTTCCCGGTCGGCCGCAAACTATCCGCCGGGCCCGTGGTCACCTATGACGGTACGGTACTGGTCGGCACCCAGAGTGGGATTCTTCTGGCCTCGGGTGCGAACGGGCGTCTGCGCTGGATGTTTTCCCCCCGGACCGGTTCCTGTCTGACTCCCGCCCTGGGAACAGACGGCTCGATCGTGCTGGCCATGGCGAGCGGCACGATCTACTGCCTCACCTATAGAGGCGAGGAACGCTGGCGATATCAGGTTCGGGGGGAGCTGGCGGCAAGTCCCTCCATCGGTACCGACGGCACGGTGTATGTCGGAACCACGGATCACCGGCTGCTGGCTCTGAACCGAGACGGCAGTAAGAAGTGGGAGCTCGAGCTTCCCGCCCGGGTGGGAACGCCCGTGATTGATGACAGCGACGCCCTGTACGTCAGCGCCGCCGGGATCCATAGAGTTACACCGGAAGGGACGCTCGAGTGGAGCTATTCGATTCCCGCAGACACTGCTGATCCTGTACTTCGCTCCGACGGTGCGATCATCGCGGGTGCCCGCAACGGTCGGTTGTACGCCCTCAGTCTTGAGGGACAGCTGATTTGGAGCACTTCTCTGCGCGTTCCCGTTTCCTTCCCAGCGGTGATCGGCGATGACGGAAATTCTTACGTAGCTACAGAGTCCAGAGAGCTGGTCGCTGTATCCTCCGAAGGGTTGATACTCTGGCGATTCAAAGCAAAACAGTCCGTAAGCTACCCCACCATAGGAAAGGACGGCACGCTTCTTGTCGGTGCGGAGGATTGGATCCTCTACGCCCTCTCCACCAGTTCGGAGGGCCTCTCCCCCAGCCCGTGGCCTCAAGCGCACCACGACGGCCAGCATACCGGCAGAGCGAAAGCTCTGGACGATCTGGACAGTCCTGCCGCGGTTGTGCTTCGGGAACTGGCCTACTCGGACTCGGAGGAGCTGAAGTGGATGGCACTTCAGGATATAGGAGCCCATCTCCAGGGAAAACGGTATCTGGCCGTACATCTGGTGATCCTGGAAGAGATCTTGGGCTATCTGGCAGGGGAGGGAGTGATTTACAGAAGTTCCCAGAGCGATACCCTGCGGAGCGGCTATCCGGAGATCAGGGTTGAGGCCTGCCGGCTTCTCGGGGAGCTCGGTTCCGAGGGAGCACGAGCAGTATTGTTACAGGTGATGGAGGCCGATGAAGATAGTGTAATCCGAGTAGCTGCTGTGGACTCGTTGGCAGCCGTAGGTTTTGATCCGGATGGTGAGCTGGCCCGTGCTATACTATATAGAGTGGGGGAGACGGGGCAGGAGCGTTTCCACCTTGCCTGTGCCCGTGCCCTCTATCGGATCATCATGAGTTCCCGGAGTGCCGTGCATCCCGACAACTACCGCGCTCTGGGTATACTGGCTCGAAGCGCTGCATCTGAGAGTGTTCGGGAGCGCGCCTCCGGCTATCTCAGTAATCTTTCCAGGCGGTGGAGAAGGTGAGAGGAGTTGAGTATGAAAAAGGCGATTTTGTCGATCCTTGTGTTTTTGTCGGTCCTGGGATTATATGCCCAAGACGTGGCCGAGCAGGAATTGCGCAGTGTGGACCGGGAGATCGTGTTCATCAACTACGAAGGACCTTATGACCGCATAGACACAGCGGACGAGATAAAGGGTCTGGGTTGGTACCTGGCCAGTGTCCTGGCCCAGAACAACCAGCGCGCATCTTTCTTGCTTAAATATTCTGTAATCCGAGCCGTAGATCCTGCGGAAACGGGAAAGTTCGACTCAGATATCTTTTCCATCGATTCGGATGCCAAGGTTGATCACATCGACAATGTACGGCGCATCCTGGCCGGCTATCTTGAAGGAGCGTTCGACTACTCTGCAGAGGATGCCCGCACTTTGGCTCGCTTCGCTACGATTTACAACGCCGTGTACAGAGGAGACCTGAATTATTTTTCTGAGAAGTACAAAGCGCTGGTTCTCTCCTATCTGACTCCTAAAAACGCCGGGCTTTCGACCAAGTACTTCGAGTGGCCAGGGTCCACCAGACTGCTCATCCCGCTTACATCGGAGGCTGGCAAGGGAGTGTTGGGTTCTTTGAGCACAACCGAGCTGACGGAAGACAAAGTCATTGAAGAGATGCGCCAGCAGGAGGATATGGGCCTGGAAGACCGCAAGGATATGGTGGAGCTGAAAGAGCGAGAGGTTGAGGAGAAGATGGACCGGCTCGATGAGGAAAAGGCCGAGCTGAAAGAAGCGCGAGAAGAGCTGGCCGAGAGCAAGGAGGACCTCGAAGCGGCGCGTACGCGGGAAGAGCGGGAGCGCCTGGAAGCGGAGGTTGCCGAGAAGGAGCAGGAGGTACGGGACAGGGAGGCTGCCGTTGCTGCGACAGAGGCTGCGATCGTGGCCAAGGAGGAGGAGGTCGCGGAGGAGCGGGAGCAGATCATCGCCGATGAACGTTCCCAGGACCAGCGGCCCCGGCGCCCCGAGGCGGGCACTTTCGTATTTTCGGATCAACTGTACTATTTCAAGGTACGCCCACGAGAATCCGGCGGATCGATCGCCGGCACCCTCTCGATCCTGGACCCGGTAGCCTCGGAAGTACAGGTCACCTCTCCGGTCAGCTATATCCGGGGCCGGGCTTTCTACTTCTTTAAGAATTCGATCCTGGTCGTCGGCCACGAGAGCAGCGCCACATCTCCGGCTCGGCTGATGCTTCTCGAACCTCTGACTCTGAAGGAGACGACCCGCAGCTGGGAGGAGATGTATCCCGACACCTATGTGCTGCTTCAGGCCAGCTCGATCTACACGGTGTTCCGCTCTGGAAGCGAGTATCGCCTCGGTCGTTTCGACGAGGCGCTGCAGCTGATCAGCCAGTCCGAGCAGAGTGTTGACAAGGACAGCGCCTTCTTCCTGTTCGGAGACAAGATCTACATCAATTCGGCCGCCCGGGATGTTCTGGTGCTGAACCGGGAGGATCTCAAGAGAGAGAGCCTGATCCGCTGATCGAGATCCTGCAAAATGAGACTGATTTTGCGTTCTACGATTTCGTGATTAATGGACATCCTTCAAACTTTCCAGGCGTCGAGCATTTAGCTGCGCCTCCAATTCCAAGTAGGGTTTGAAATCCTGATACCGATGAAAGGCATAGATCCGGAAGTTCTGGAGGTCGCTTTCATCCCCGGATAACAGCTGACACCCCTTGTTCACCTCATTCAGCAGAAGAGGGTCGGCGCGATTGAGGTTGACGATATCGAGTTGATACCCATGCAGTACCTTCTGTAGATCCACAGCCACGTCCAACGGTTTCTGCTCTCCGTCATACAGAACGCCTATATCCAGATCGCTGTTACGATGAACGAATCCCTTGACGCGCGACCCAAAGGCCAGAATGAGCCGGATACGGTAGTTTCCCCGAATTTTGTCGAGTTCTTGCTGTTGGGTCACATCGATTTCGATCACACCCAATGCTATCGTTTAGGAAACGCAGTAGTCAATGGCTCGAGAAGCCTGATCCTTAAGTGGCTTGTCAGGTTATTTTAACCGCTCCTCCAGCTCTGTCTCCTCGGCCCGGGCCATCCGGCGTCCCTTCTCCACATCTACGCGAGCCAGCAGGATCATGCCGACGATGAAGAACACGATCAGGCTCAGTACGGCGGGACGGCTGGAGTCGAACACCGCGGCGGCAGCGGCAAATACCAGGGGACCGAAGATCGTAGCCACCTTCTCCATGATACCGAACAGACCGAAGAACTCTCCGCTCTTCGGTGCCGGGATCAGCGTGGAAAACAAGCTGCGACTCAAAGCTTGGCTGCCGCCCTGAACACAGGCAATCAGCCAGGCCAGACACCAGAACTCGACCACAGAGTCGAGGAAGAAACCCCAGACCGCGATCACCGAATACACGATCAGGGCCAGGAGCAGACTGCGTTTGGTGTTCATCTTTTCCGCGACCCGGGAGAACAGGACCTTGCCGAGCAGCAGGGCCAGGAGCAGGCAGACCACCTCGAGAGCGAAGATCATACCGATGACAAAACCAAGATTGCTCTGTCTGAGAGGCGACAGTACCTTCACCGCTGCAATGGTTAGAACAGTTCCCGAGCTGCGGGGGTCTCGATCACCCAGGTTGACCAGGCTGAGCACGTGCTCCCCCGGGGTTAAAGCCTGCAGTGTTACAGTGTTTTCGTAGCGTAGATTGGGCCTGTAGGTATTGATAGTCGTAGGTTGACCATCCTTGTCCTGCAGGGATTGGCCGTCGATCTCCACGTTCCAGATGCCGTGATCCGGTCCGACGCTGTAGGTGATGGTGATCTTTTGACCGTTGAAGGAGAAATCCATCCGAGCTCCCCGATCGCCGGTCCTCCGATAGATCCTGTCTTGTTCAGCTCGAATTGTTGCAGCCGGTACGGTTTGGTCTGTCCAGCTGCCTCGATAGGAGAAAGCATCACTGGTGGCTGTATATTCCCCCTCGCCAACCGCTCGGGCTGTGGAGGTGTAGGCGGGAAGCGGGGCGCCGCTGATGTTTTCCGGTAACAGATTCTTACCGCCGATTCCGATTACGGGAAGAAGGATAATATTGAACACGATGAAGGCCATGACGATGTGGCGATGACGGGTGTCTTTGCTTGGCAGGCGTCCGAAGATGAGGCTGAAGGGGATTCCCACGAATTGTACGAGCAGCAGGGCGAGGATCAGCTCAAGGGTGCCGAATCCCAGCTCCGCTCCGTAGATGGCGGCTACACCGATGATAGTGCCGATTCCGTCCAGATAGATCAGCGCCGCCAACAGCAGCTTGAACAGCTCTTTATACTGACGGATGTCTTTGAAGGTCTTGACAATCCTCTTGAAGCTGACGGATATTACTGTCCGGGCTTTGTCTAACCGTGCGGTCAGCGTGTGCGGCTCGGGTATATTTTTGATCAGAGGGATGGTGAACAGCGCCCACCAGAGCGCTACGCTCAGGAAGGAGAGTCGAGGCCCCAACGTTCCTGGAAGCAACTGGATCATCACCACGTTTACGGCGAGAAGAAGGCCGCCCCCGAGGTAGCCCATGGCGTATCCGCGGGAGGACACCTTGTCCTGATCTTCGATCTTTGCCACGTGGGGTAAGAGAGAGTCGTAGAAAACATTGGCACCGGCGAATCCGATGCGCCCGAAGACAAACAGGAGTGAGGCCAGCAGCCAGTTCCCGCTCTTCACCAGTACGAGTAGTCCCGTCGCCACCACTCCGATTCCGACGAAGATCGAGAGGAATTTCTTCTTTCCGCGCATCACATCGGAAACCGTGCCGAGAAGGGGAGCGATCACCGCCACGATTAACAGGGAGATACTCAGGCCCATGCTCCAGTAGGCTGTTGCCACCGCCGGGCTGGCCAGGGTAGAGGCGGCTACCTGGCTGTAGTAAACAGGCAGAACCGCGGCAGCCACAGTGGTAATGAAGGCGGAGTTGGCCCAATCGTACATGGTCCAGGCCCGGATACGCTTCCGATACTCCCGATCAGTGATGTTCATGAGGATCCTCCTGTTTTACGCCCCTGTTGGTACTTCATACCAGCCTTTTAAAAACCGCATTCTGCCGGCAAGCCCGCACGAGCTGTTTATCCCAAATCCAACATCTCTTTCAGCACACGACCCTCTGCGTGGGGCAGGGCCAGTCCGAGGAGGGCTGCCAGGGTGGGTCCCAAATCAACGATACGTATCGGTCGCAGTTCTACACCCTGACGTACCCCGGCACCCGCGGCAAGAAATAAGGAGCTGTATCCCGGTCGGTCCGGATGATACCCGTGGACAGCCCGAAACTTATCCTCTGCCGGAGCGATGACCGGCCCCTCGACCTCTGGAATAAAGTAGCAGCCGTCCTCGGCTTCCAGAATGTAGTCTATGTGCTCTCCCACCCTCATCTTCTCAACTTGCTCCCGAGTGTACACGGTCTCGACGACACCCCGGGATCCTTCCTGAAGCTCAGCGAACACTGCGGTGACTGCTCTGTGAGTGGCTGCGTCCTTGCGGTCATAGAGAGTAACCTGGGCTGAACCTTCACAGCAGTTGGCCCACGCTTTCCACGAAACCAGCTTCCCTTTTGTATCGAAGTCGAGCAATCCCGCCGCTCTGAAAGCGGCGTTGATACGTATACGGGTATGAACGTCCACGTAGGCATGGTCCCCGAACACGATGAACGAGGTCTCGGCGAATGATCCTGATTCCCGGGATGCCGCAAGAAGCAGGCCGAGTCGGCGATCCTGATCTTCCAACACTTTCTGGACCTCTGAAGCACGAAAACCGTAGCGGTGGCGGGTTCCGTCCAGATCGAGCAGGTGAAGAAGGAGGAGATTTATTTTTCTCTTTCGAATCAGGTGGGATGCCACGGCAGTGGTCAGGTTGTCGAGGTGATAATACCTCAAACTCTTGAGCAGAGATCGGTAGCGAATGCCCATATGGAGAATGAACAGAGGGCTGCCGCTGGAAAACAGCAGCCAGGGAAAGCTCTGTCCGGGCCGGGTGGTTTTGATTTCAGGGATCACGTAGCGGTTCCGGGAACGTCCTGCGGCGGGCCAGAGGAGTGTGGCCGTCTTCAAACCCGCCCGGTGGGCGATATCGTACAGAGGAGGAACCCGGAGAAATCTACGAAACCAGTGCCAGTCCGGGGAGGTTCTGCCCGGCTGAAAAAGAGTGTTTGCGCTGATACCGTGCCGGTAGGGATAGCACCCGGTGATCAGGCTGGCATGGAGAGGATAGGTCTGG
Organism: Spirochaetales bacterium; assembly: GCA_023136785.1. Classification (GTDB taxonomy): domain Bacteria; phylum Spirochaetota; class Spirochaetia; order SZUA-6; family DRHE01; genus JAFGQJ01. The sequence goes on along the minus strand of JAGLQP010000017.1, from coordinate 3,651 downwards.
GTAGGATAGATGCCCCGCATCTCCCGGCAAACCGAGCCGCGTTCCATCAGTTCCCGGAAATTGGGAAGCATCTGGAGACGAGGCAGGTCTACAGAGGACAGTCCATCTACAGATACGACAACCACGCGCCGGTTCATGGGTAGAGGTATTGTAGGTTATTGGTTTTGAGGGCACAAGCGTTTTGACACGGCATCTCTCCCTTTGCCGCCGCGGGGATACGCTTCGCGTGGGTATCCGGAGCGGCAGTCGCTGGGAAGACAATATGGTACCGCCATATCGATATAGCGCCCCAGCGGAGCCGCTCTTCCAATTCATCGATCAGACCATTGACATGGAACTCGCCCGCGAAGCTGAACAGCTATGTCATCCCTTCGAAAACCTCTTGCCATCTAATTAGAAATCGATTATTATTCAGACTATGAATGAGAATCATTCAAACAATGAATTAAAATACAAGCCGCGATGGCTGGCTTCTCTTTTACGGGATGCCGTGAAAAATCATCCCATTATCGTACTCACTGGTGCACGCCAGGTGGGTAAAAGTACCCTTTTATTACAAGAATCTCCGTTTTCAGATTGGCGCTACATCAGCATGGATGATTTTGATGCCCTTGCTCAAGCAAGAAAAGAACCTGCTTCGCTCTGGGCAGGAGTTGACCACATCGTTATTGACGAAGTCCAGAAATCAACCAACCTGCTGAACGCAGTTAAAATCGCCGTCGATTCCCATCCTGACAAGTATCGTTTTATGCTGTCCGGTTCGGCAAATATCCTGCTGATGAAAAAAGTGAGTGAAACGCTGGCAGGACGCGCCGTCTATTTCACGCTCAATCCGTTAACCATTGGGGAAATGAAGAATCTTCTTCCATCAAATCTGTTAAGGAACCTGTTTCGGGGCAAATTGCCCGTAGAGAATGACATCTACTCCGAGTCGATGGCTCCTTTTTCCTCAATGTGGAAGGGACTCATGCCCTCCCTTATGCATCTGCAAACTTCCGCCGCCGTTCTGCGCTGGTGGGAAGGTTATGTGACCACCTATCTGGAGCGAGATTTGCGTCAACTTTCCCAGATCGACTCCCTTCCGGATTTCCAGCAGCTTATGGTCGCGCTGGCATTGCGATGCGGAAACGTGCTCAACCAAACAGAACTTTCCCGCGACACAAACATTAGCCAGCCCACTGCTCATCGGTACATCAATCTTTTGGAAACCACCTGCCTCATTCAGCGCCTGCCTGCATTTGCCGTGAATCGTACCAAACGGCTGATTAAATCGCCCAAAGTTATCTGGGCAGATCCGGGATTGACCTCTTTTCTCGCCGGCCACTATGATACGGAATCGCTCGCTGCATCCCGAGAAGCCGGGGGAATTTTCGAATCGTTGGTCTATCTCCACCTGAATACTCTGGCACAACTCATGGCGCCAAAGGCTCGCCTATTCTACTGGCGAACGGTGACCGGCAAAGAAGTGGATTTTGTCCTGGAATGGGGGCGCAAGCTACTGGCGGTTGAAGTTAAACTGACCGATAAACCCAAATTTTCGGACATTGAAACCTTAAGATTATTCTTGGATGAATATCCTGAAACTTCTGCCTGCTTTCTCGTCTATGCCGGAGATAAAATCAAAATCATGCACGAAAAGATTGTCGCGATTCCCTGGTTTCTCCTGTAAAAAGTGATAGGTAGAATCGAGGCGCTATTGAATTATGAGGAAAAATTCTCTTCCAGTTCGCACTACCCTGTTCGTGCTTCTCCTGGCTACGCTCTGGGGTGGTAACGTTGTAGCAATCAAGATCGGTCTGCGCGGCATCTCTCCCTTTGCCGCCGCGGGGATACGCTTCGGGCTGGCTTTGCCCTTGATTGCGCTCTGGGCCTGGATCAAGGGCATCGGCCTCAGGCCTCGTGCCGGGGAAGTTCTTCCCTTACTCGTGGTCGGGCTGATCTTTACCCTGCAGATTTCGATCCTGAACTGGGGGACCCGCCTGACTCTGGCGGGCCGGGCAACCGTTATTCTCCACACCTATCCGGTGTTCGTAGCCTTTTTAGCCCACTTCATTGTTCCGGGGGACCGGCTCGACTGGCGCAGGCTAGTCGGGGTGATCGGTGCCTTTGCCGGCATCGTGGTGGTCTTTTGGGAAAAGCTCTCTTTCGGCGCGGGGGGAAGTATCACCGGTGATCTGCTCTGTTTGGGAAGCGGATTTCTGCTCGGCCTGTTGACGGTGTTGATCAAGCGGTCGCTTGAGCATATCGAAGCACCGCGACTCCTGGTCTGGGAAATGTTGATAGCGGTGCCGTTGTTTTTCCTGTTGCACGCCCTTGTCGAGTCGGGGAGTGGGTATGAGTTTTCCCCGCCGGTCGCTCTGGCCTTGCTATACCAAGGCGTGGTGATCGGCTGTTTCTGTTTTCTGGCGTGGTTATCCGTTCTCAAGCGCTATCCGCCGAGCCGGGTATCGGTCCTGTTCTTTACCGCACCGGTGTGGGGCTTGCCGATCAGCTACCTGCTCCTCGGGGAGCGGATCACGGTTGGCCTTGGTATCGGCGCGGTGTTGGTGGCTCTGGGCATTTTTCTGGTGAACCGCGGCTGATGGTGTTAGAACGGTTGTCACCGGCCCGGGCTCGAAGATGTGCAGTGCTTCAGGTAAAAGGCGCTCAAGAATCGCAGGTCCCGCTTCCGAAAACCATGATCGCTGTAAGCCAGCCGTTGGATTACAGCAAGCAGCCGTCGGAACTTGGATTGAAGTTGGGGTGAGCTCTGGAAAGTAGTGCGGATCCACCGCACCCAACCACATTTCTCCGGCGGCTCCACACCTCGCCGGTTCTGGCTGGATACTATTTTGACAACAACTTTCAAAGCGGAGAGTCGGTTTGGCCGTGCCATAGCCAGAACAAGAATACCGTATCGCCGGATTGCCCAGGTAGCGGCGAGGATCAGGGCGAAAAGGGGGATGAGCAGGAGCAGAGCCTGCCAGTTGAAATTCCAAGGCTGCCTTGCCGCCTGCTGCGGAGATACAGGTTCTCTTCCCAGGATTGCCCGCAGCTGCCGGTTGGTCAGGCGATTCTCTACTCTCCCGTATTCGTACAACCAATCCTCTCCAAACTGTTCGTAGTAGGATGGGTTGACCGCTGTTGTTGCTTCCCAAGCAGCCCAGCCACGATCCTCGAGCCAGACTTCCGGCCAGGCGTGGGCGGACAAACCCGATACGGTGCCGTGACCAGATTCCAGGTTTCCTTCGAAGGGCAACGTTCCTGTAGACAGCGTTGTTAAGAAGCCCGTGGCATAGCGGGTGGGGACACCGTTCAAACGCGCCAACACGGCGAAGGATGAGGCAAAGTGCACGCAGAAGCCTTCCTTGTTCTGAAACAGAAATGTGTCAACGAAATCTGCGCTGGCGGGGATCCGCTTCGCTTCCAGGTTGTAGGTGTAGTTTTGAGCCAGATACCTCTCGATATTTCTCAAGGTGCCGCGGGTGTCCGCTTCGGGGTCTGCCAGGAGCACGGCGAGGTTCTTGAGCTCGGGGGTGAGTCGATCCGGCAGTTGGAGGTACGCCTCTGCTTCCTCGGCCGACAGCGCTGCAGAAGAGGATTCGCGCTCCCCCGGTCGCCGATTTTGCTCGAGGTAGATGCTATGACCGGAGCGTAAAGGGGTGGCAAGCT
>JAGLQP010000169.1 GCA_023136785.1 Spirochaetales bacterium | reverse complement strand
TCGAGGAGTCGAAGACCTTTGCCCGGGGTGGATCGGGCGGTTTCTCTCAACGGGGCAATCACAGTGTCTTCGGTCTGGACTACAGGGAAGTGGACGCCCTGAGGCAGGGGCGTGCTGCTCTGTGATTGGGAATCGAGCAGAGGGTACGATGGGCAACCGAAGCGTTGATGCCGAGGTTCGCTGTATACTACAATAGCTTCCATGTCCTACCAGGAATACCAGCAACTGGTGGCACAGAGCAAGTATCTGGAGGCGGCCCGCTTCGCCGAGCAGCAGGCCGAGTCGAGCCGCGAGTCACACGAATCGGGAGAGTTCTGGCTGACCCAGCAGGCCCGGGCCCTGAGCCACGCCGGGGAATATAAGGCGGCCCTGGAAGTCGGCCGGCGGGCTCTGAACCTGGCCCCCGACAACACCTTCGCCGTGGCCGCTACCGCGGATGCTCTTCTCGGATTGAAGCGCCTGGAGGAAGCCCTGGGGCATTACGAGGAGCTGCTTCACAGTCCCCGACTCCTGCACCAGGGGCGAAAGGGCGTGCTGGAGTGCCTGGCCGGAGCGAAGCGATGGGAGCAGCTGCTGGAGCGACTTTCCGGCTGGAACCTGCCGGAGGAGCAGTCCCTTCCCTGGCGGGTGAAGGCCATCAGCGCCCTTGGCCGCAGCGAAGAGGCCCTGGAGAGCTGCCGCCGCTGGCTCGAGCTCAGGCCTCACTACCCCTCGGCCCTCTGGCAGAGCGTGGAGCTGGAGATCCGGGTCAACGGCCTGGAGGCAACCGTGGAAAAGGCGGGTCGGCTGGCCCGCATCCCCTCCCTGCCTCAGGTATATCGGGAGATCTACGCCTCCCTCTGCCGAAGGGCCGGCAAGCCCGAAGAGGCCGTGAAGGCTTACGAAACGATCGGAGCCGAAGGGGAGCAGGGCCGGATCCAGAAGAAGAAGGCCTTCACCCTGGCGAAAAGCGGACGGGAGCAGGAAGCCCTGCCCCTGCTGGAGGAACTGCTGAAGAGCGAACCTGCCGACAAGTACCTGCACTCCAGCTACGCCGCCGCCTGCAGGAGGACCGGCGAGTTGGAGCGGGCTATCAACTTCTACAACAGACTGCTCACGCTGCATCCCGAAGAACGCTCGCTGTACGGGCGCATTAAAGGCATGCAGAACAAGTTGGAGGAACGTGGATGAGCCCGGATGCCACTCCCCGAAGGATCGGCGACCTGATCGAAGTGCCGCCGGTACGGACGGTAATCCGCCTGGAAGAGGGAAGAACCAGCCCGGCGGAGATCGCCGGCAGCTTCGTGTTCACCTCCGAGGTCAAGGCGCACCTGACCGTGATCTCCGAGTCCCTGACTTCGGGGCGAGGTCAGGGATACTTCCTGCAGGGTGATTTCGGGTCGGGGAAATCCCACTTCCTGGCCGCCCTCTATACCTGGCTTTCAGGTCGAGCGGGGGCGGAGCGTCTGTCCGCCGCCCACGAGGCTCTCAAACGGGCGGAGGAATCCACAGGGCGGACGCTTCCGGCGGCGCTGTCCCTGATCGACTACCGCTCCGACACCCCTCTGGAGTCGATCCTGCTGGAGTCGATCGAGCGGGCTCTGGCCGAAGCAGGCAGGGAGGTGCCTCTGACCCCGCTCTCGGTTTTCCTGGTCCGGTTGAAAGAACTGTTGAAAAGTCCTGATACAGCCAGTACCTTCACCCGGCTGGCCGCGGAAAACGATCCGGAAATCACCGAAACAGGGATCGATCTGTCCGAGTGGATCGCGGCCCATCCCCGGGAAGCCTACACGCTCGGCATGCGTTTACTCAAGGAGCAGGGGCTGGAAACTCCCCGGGCCATGGTGGAAGATCGGAAAGAGACCTTTAAACGGGTCTACAGGGAGCTGCAGGCCGCCGGTTTCGCCGGGCTGATGCTTCTGATCGACGAGCTGTCCGAGTTCCTGCGCTCCAAACACACAGTGCAGGAGTTGAATGAAGACGCCCGGACCCTGCAGTTTTTGGGGGAGCTCACCGCCGAGCGTCCCCTGTGGATCGTGGCCGCGGTACAGGAAAGCGTCGAGAGCGCCGGAGACATCTCCCGGGCGATCATCCGCAAGATCAAGGACCGCTTTCCGATCAAGCTGGCCTTGTCCACGGTGCACATCCGCTCCCTCATCTCCGAACGTCTGGTTCGCAAGAAGCCCGGCGCAGAGGAGGCAATCTACCAGATCTACGAAGATTACCGACGGCAGTTTCCCGCCTTTGACTGCTCCTTCGACGAGTTCAGGCAGCTGTACCCGGTACACCCGGCCACCATCGCGCTTCTGGACGGACTGGGGGACCTGTTCAGTCAGCACAGGGGGATCGTGGACTTCGTCTTTTCCCGGATCGCCGGGGATAGCCGACGGGGCATTCCCTCGATTCTGGAGCGTCCACAGCGGGAGCTTCTCGGGCCGGACAGCATCTTCGAGCATTTTTCCCCCCGTCTGGCCGAATTTTCCTCCTACAACATCTACCCCCGCCACATCGTGCCTCATCTGGACCGTGAGATCGACAGAGTCTTGAGCGACGGAGCGGATCGCCATCTGGCCAAGAGGATCATCCGCATGCTGATCCTCTACCGTATCCACCCCACCACGGATTTCCCGAACGCGGGTAAGCTGGCCGAATTGGCGGCCTGCAGCCTCGATGCGCCCGATCTGAGCGCCCGTTTTGTGGCTGAAGCGCTCCTCGATCCCCTCGCCGCCTCCAGTCGATTCCTGCGCAAGAAAAGCATGGATGAAGCGGATCCCGCCCTGGCGGTTTACGAGATCTCCAGCGAAGAAGATTCGAGCAAAGTTCTGGAGGCCAGGATCCGTCGCCTCGGCGAAGAAATTTCCGACGAGGACGGCCGGCTGCTCAGCGAACCCCTGCTCCAGCTTCCCGAGTCGGACTCCTGGCCCGGCCCCGCCCTGGGCAGGGAGGGTACGGTGCGGGAGATCAGCTGGAACCTGAGCCGGCGCAGGGCCCTGGTACGCTTCCTGCACCGGGAAGAAGCTCTTCCCGCCGATCTGGCCTCGGAGCTTGAGGCCAGAGAATGCGACTTCGCCCTGCTGCTGACCCTGGGGGAGGCGGAGGCTCCGGAGGGGCACGTTGCGGTGTGGCGGATCCCCCTCCCAAAAGGAGATGAGCCCATAGAAACCCTGAAGGAATATCTGGCGATCCGCCTGCTCCAGGAAGAGCTCTCCCCCTCCAATCCGGCGGACGCTCCGCTCATTCCCCAGATCGCCGAGCGGGCGGGGCGTCTGAAGCCGGCGGCGGCCCAGGCGGCCCTGGAAGCCTTCTACGCCGGAGGCTTCAGCGATCCCGGGATACGGGTGGACGCGGCGGTGCGTCAGCTCAAGCGCTTCGACAGCCTCCTTGAGGCGGCCGGCCAGACCACCCTGGCGGCTCGCTATCCTCGCTTCCCCGAAGTTGCTCCCCGGCGCTATCCCCCTTCCCCCCGGATCTACCAGCAGCTTTTGGAGTCCTTCGTCATCCCCGGCAGCCTGCCCTTGAGTCAGGCCCGGCCACTCAGCTCGGCGATCGACGGGTTGGCCGTTCCCCTGGGATTGGTTGAGATGAAACGAAGCTCCTACGTATTTTCCCCCGACATTTCCGGCCACCCGCTGCTCGTCTTTTTCTTCGAGCTGCTTCGCCCCTCATCAGCGGTGGCCATGTCCGAGGTGCTGGACAAACTGAAGCGTGGGGTTTTCGGCCTGCCCAAGGATACCGCCCTGTTTCTCATCGCTTCCCTGGCCGCCGGAGGTCTGATCACGGTCCGCCGGGGGGGACGGGCCGTCGCCCTGGAGTTCCTCAACCTCCAGAACCTGGAGAGGGCCGACGAGATCGCCCTGGGAGAGCTGATCGGAGAACACGATCGGTCGACCCTGCTCGAGGAATGCGGCTTTCTCTCCTCCGCTGACGAGCTCGGCTCTTTCGGGCTTCGGCAGCAGCGGGAGGCCTGGAAAGAGGTGGTGGCCTTCCGCAGCAGTGCGGAGCATCTGAGAGAGGACGCATTGGCCAGGCTGTCCCAGCGGCGGGAGTACTCCTCTTTTCAGGGCTTCCCCTTCACCGTCATCGAGGAAAAGCTGGATGCCTTGAGCAAGCTGGCTAAAGAGATCCGGGTTTCCTACCCGGCCAAGGAAGGGCTGGAAAAGTTCCTCGCCGCCTGGCGGGCGAGCGGGCTGGAGGCGCAGGATGTCCAACTCTTGAAGGGGTTGGACCGATTCTTGCGGCGTGAGGCGGAGAAATTCGTCTTCGTCCATCACTACCTTCGTCACGAGGCGGCGGAGAAGACCGCAGGCCTTGAGTCAGCCCTGGAAGGCCTGCGCCTGCGCATCCTGGAGCTGATCGACGATCCGCTTCAGGGAGTCATACCCGACGAAGGAGCCGAGCTGGACCATCTGTTTACCGACTTCCGGGAGCAATACATTCCCCTCTACTCCGGGCTGCATCGGCGCTACTACGAATCCTCCCGCCCTCCCTCACTGTCCAAGAATGCCGCCAGGGCTCTGGAGACCCTGCGCCGTCTTGCGGGCATCGAGGCCCTGGACCGGCCTCCCGGTCTGGACCGTTTCCTGCTGGTTCTCAAGACCCCCCGAGTCGGCCGCTGCGACCGCCAGGTGCGGGAGGAGCTGATGCGAGCACCGGTCTGCGGCTGCGGCTTTCTGCCGGGGCAGGCCGCCCCCCAAACACAAACAGTCGATCCGGAAAAGGACATCGACCGCTACCTCCAGGAATATCTCGGCATCCTGAAGTCTCCCGCGGTACTGGAGGCGTTGGGCAGCCACGGCTACGCGGTCCAGGACCTGAAGCCGAAGATCGCCGCTCACCTCAATGAGCTGGCCTCCGGGCTGCGCTCCGGCGCCTTGAGCCCCTCTGCACTGGTGGGTACCCTGGATGAGGGGACCGCGACGGAGCTGGCCGAGGCGCTCAGGGGAAGCGTGACCCTGCGCCGGGTCGACCTGCAGCCGCTGATCAAGCGCCTGGCCGGCCGCCGCCTGCCGGTAGAGAAGATCCTGAACCTGGTTGCCGACTGGCTGGGCAAGAGCAGGAGCGGGGAGTTGATCGCAGTGGAGGGGCCGGGTGCCATGGGCGGCGGGGACACCGCCCCAGAGGCGGGCAACCGCACAGGAATTCTCGAATGGTGGGCTCTGGCGAACGCGAGGATCTTTCCCGGCCTTGCCGAACCGGCGCAGAAGCCGGCACGAACGGTTCAGGATCTGGAGGAAGAGCTGGAGCG
>JAGLQP010000168.1 GCA_023136785.1 Spirochaetales bacterium | reverse complement strand
ACCGTTTTCAGGTGATTCACGTCGGTCTTATAAGCCACACCCAGGTTGATGTCCATCCTGCGGATGGGAAAGCGGGTGACGTTGGTGATCTCGCTTCCCAGCAGTTTCTCGTTGGGGATCCGGATGTACTGATTGTCGAAGGTCCTGATCTTCACGGACAGCAGATCGATGGACAGCACGATGCCGACGGTGCCGCCCATCTTGATCACGTCTCCGATCTCGAAGGGCTTCTCGGAGATCATGAACAGGCCGCTGATCAGGTTGGACATGCTGGTCTGGGAGGCGAAGCCGATGGCGATCCCCACGATGCCCGCCGCGCCCAAAAGGGCTGTTATCTTCACTCCCAGCAGGTGCAGAACGATAAAGAGGAGGATGACAGCTCCGGTGTACCTGATTCCTTTGCGGATCAGCATCTTGTACTGCTGGGATAGGTATCTTCGAGTTACTTTGTTCGCCAGGATGTTCAGGATCTTGATGCCTGCAATCCCAACAACGATGACGATGAGGATCACGATCAGAGTCCGGAAGCGTTCCGGGGTGAAAAAGCCGACAATCTCGGACCAGACACTTTCAAACATGTTCAACTCCATACTTCGATCGTTGGATCCTGATCAGAAACCCGTCAGGGAGCGCAGAAAGGAGAAGCTCTGCTTCAGGAGGGCCTTCTCCACCGGTTCCCGGGCTTCACACACTTTGATCAGGTTTTCAGCGAACTTCGGTGCGTCTTTGCCGATGGTCACCTGACTGGAGTGCTCGTTTCCTTGAAAACGCACCTCGAGCTCGTTCGTCCACAACCGTTGCCGACCTCTGTAGACATTCAGATGCTCCACCGGCACGCACAGCCTTTCGAAGTCGAGCTCCTTCGGAGCGTGATTGCGAATCGATACGGGGCAGATCGCCGTGTAGGGATGGTCTTCGATCTCCTCCAGGCTTCTCATTGCCCTGGTACGCAGGGCGTAGCAGAGTTCTCCCGATGTCGGCTCGCCGAACCAGGTATTGGACAGGATCAACGTCGGCAGCTCGCAGAGTGTAATGCCCTTGGGCGGTTGGGCCAGCACCCGCACCCAGACCGGAATGCTCAGAAAAAACAGGGCATCTTTTCCCGCCGGCACTTTCAAAGGAATCGCGGGACGGACCACGATCGAACGATCCGGCATGGCCGGCACGAACTGGACGGTGGAAACATCTTGGCCCACCACCCAGCGGCTGAAGCTCAAGTCTTGCCGCGGCTTGCTCCCTTTGACCTCGCTGAGTGGGGCCGGATCCGTTTCCTTGTTCGGCCTCTGCGAAGCAAGATACCAGTCCTCCCGGCTGCGTTTAAGCCAGACGGTCAGGGTCGAGAAACTAGCCTGGTACAGGGTCTCCGATTTAACCGTCGCAGAGTCCCAGAGATCAGGTTTGGAATTTCTTTTTGTCATATTCACATAGTATAAAAATTAGAGGTTGATTTCCATACCTTCCTTGGTCCCGAAGCATTCTACCCGACTTTTTTCCTTGCTAATCTGCTGTCTGCACTCCTCGATGTAGCGATCTAAATCTTTGTCGAGGTGCCGTGGGTCGTGGTGGAAAATACCCAAACGCTTGACCTCGGCGGAGATACTGAGATCGGTGACTGCACGAAAGGTGGAGTGTCCCCAGCCCCGGGATATCTTGTACTCCTGTTCCGTGTACTGTCCGTCGTGGATCAGCAGGTCCGCATTCCGGCATATTTCTACGTACTCGGTATCGGGCAGGCCGCCGGGGTGATCGAAGCCGATCTCATTGTCGGTGAGAAAGACGAAGGTCTTGTTGCCCTCTATAAATTTATAGCCATACCCGCCGTTGGGATGCTTTAGAAGGATCGGAATGATTTCCACCTTGCCGATCGAGAGGGATTGACCGTCTTCCTGTCGGAAATCGAAGGACGCCTTGAGATCCCGAAAAGGAACGGGGAAGTAGGGGGGATCCATCTGGTGGGCGAGGAAAGCCTTGAGAGATTGTTTTGCCAGCGGACCGCCCCGGACTATGATCGAATATTCCTCCATGTAGGCGGGAACGAAGAAGGGAAAGCCCTGCAGATGGTCCCAGTGAGCGTGGGTGAGCAGCAGATGCACCTTCTTCGGTCCCTCAGGCTTGAGCAGGGTGGTCCCGAGGCAGCGAATCCCGGTTCCGGCGTCTATGACGATGAGGGAGCCGTCTTTCAGACGTACCTCAACACAGGTCGTGTTTCCCCCGTATTCGTTGTTGTCGCAACCGGGACTGGGTATCGAGCCGCGACAGCCCCATATTTTGATTCTCATCTTCGATTCCCGGCCCTTCTTTGCCGCAGCAGAAAGTGTATATGAAAGATGACTACTGTCAAGCTCATATATAGACTATTTATTATGAACAGAAGACGAGCTTGAAACCTTCAGATACCTTGAGTAAAGTAGCTGATAACATGAGTACCGATCCTTTCGGCCTCCCGGCAAGAGAATTCTTCGAGCGCTTTCGGGGCGAGAGTCTCACCTTCGATGATTTGTGTGTGCTTCAACCCCGAACCATCGATTTCGGCGCTCAGGAAGTGGACTTAAGTTCCCGGATCACCCGCAATATCCGCATCAATACACCTCTGGTGTCCTCCCCCATGGAGGATATCAGCGAGTATGAACTGGCCATCGCCGTTGCCCTCCAGGGCTTTCCGGCGGTCATTCACTACAACATGCCCGTGAAGGAGCAGGCCGAGCAGGTGCGCAAGGTCAAACGGTTTGAGAACGGTTTCGTCATAGACCCCATCACCCTCGGTCCCGATGCCACGATCGCGAAGGCCGTGGAGATCCGTAGCGATACCGGAATCTCGACCCTGCCGATCACCGACGGCGGGAGGCTGGTCGGACTGCTCACGAAGAACGACTATTCGGGACGAAAGCACGCCCAGATGAAGATCGCCGAACGCATGGTCCCTCTGGAAAGGTTGAAGCACCAGATCGTGCGGGTCGATGCACTGCCGGAGGAAGATACGGCCAGGCTTTCCAGAGCCAATGACCTGCTACTGGAGAGTCACGCAGGAGTGCTCCTGATCGTCAACGGATCCGGACAGATCGAATCTCTGGTTACCCGCACGGACATCGAGAAAAATGAGGCCTTTCCCGACAGCATCAAGGATCGGCACAAGAGTCTGGTTGTCGGCGCAGCGGTGACAACCAATCCGGAACAGAGCAGGGAACGGGCCGCGGAGCTGGTGGCGGCGGGCGTCGATTTTCTCTGCATCGACAGCTCCCACGGCAACTCGGCCCACGAACAGGCGGTGCTCGAGTATCTGAAGGCAGAGTATCCGGATATCGATGTGATCTACGGGAACGTAGCCACCGCCGGTGGGGCCATCAGGGGGATCGAATGGGGCGCCGACGCCATTCGTGTAGGCAAGGGGGTTGGTTCGATCTGCTCCACCTCTCAGGTCAGCCTGGGGACCCGCTCGCAGATCACCGCCACCTACTCCTGCGCCCGGGCAGTCCGGGAGTACTGCCGGAACAAGGGTATCGAGCCCAGCGTCCCGGTCATCTCCGACGGCGGCTACGGCACCTTCGGCGCGATCGGCAAGGGGCTGCTGTTCGCCGATGCCGTGATGCTCGGCTCGATGCTGGCCGGAACGGACGAGGCCCCCAGTGCGGTCATCTACGACCGGCAGGGCCGAAAGCTCAAGGGCTACAAGGGTATGGGATCCCTGGAGGCGGTTCTCCGTGGAAGCTCGGCCCGCTACGATGTCGAGACCTTCGATGACTACGTAGCGGAAGGAGTGGTGGGGACGGTGCGCTCCAAAGGTCCGGTTTCCCGGTGGGTGCCCCAGATCAAGACGGGAATCCGCAAATGTCTGCAGTCTTTAGGCTATCGGAGCCTGGAGGAGCTGCACGAGGCGGTTTTTTCCGATGCGGTCCTGATCGAACGCATGAGCGAGGCCGGGAAGAAGGAGGCCGGGATCCACGACCTGGTGGAGTACCGGCGGGACCTGCCCCTCGACTGAAAATATATTTGAAGAATGAGAAACGCAAAGCAGAGTGCCATCGAAGTGATTGAAAACCTTCCGGATGATTCAAGCTATGAAGACATCATGGAAAGGCTCTATTTTCTGCAAAAAGAGGTAATCTATACACGAGAATCACTCACCGAAGGGGATTCTGTCACCCCCTCAGGTAGTCATCCACCGCGGAGGCGGCCCGCCGTCCATGGTCGATGGCCTGTACCACAAGGGATGCTCCGCTGTGGCAGTCCCCGGCCGCGAAGATGCCCTCCACCGATGTCTGATACTGCCCATCCACGGTGATATTGCCCCTCTGGTCCAAGGCTATGCCCAAATCCTCCACCAGATGTCCGTGCTCCACGTGAACGAATCCCAGGGCCAGCAGTACCAGATCGACTTCCAGCTCGAACTCGCTTCCCGGAACTTCCACGGGGCGCAGCCGGGCCGCGTCGCCGGCTGAATCCTGCTCCTGGGGCTGCCACTCCACCTCGTTTAGATGGGCCTTCTGTACCCAGGGGTCATAGCCACCGGTGAACTGGACCGTGTTGATCGACCAGAGGCGCCGGCAGCCCTCGGCGTGAGAGGTGCTGGAACGCAGGATGTTGGCCCAGAAGGGCCACTCCGGATTCCAGGGTTCTTTCCACTCCCGGGGTTCGGGCAGGATCTCCACCTGGGTGACGGAGCGGGCCTGCTGGCGGATGGCGGTTCCGACGCAGTCGGCCCCGGTGTCGCCTCCGCCGATCACCAGGACCCGCTTGTTGAAGGCCGATATCACCTCTTCCTTCTCCAGATCCCCGGCCACCACCTTGTTTGACTGGGTCAGGTACTCCATGGCGAAGTGGATGCCCTCATACCCCCGGCCCGATACGGGCAGATCGCGGGGTTTGCCAGCACCCAGGGCGAGCACGATGGCGTCGAACCTGCGGCGAAGGTAGCGTACCGAAAGATCTTCCCCAATCACCACTTCGATCTCGAACTCCACTCCTTCGGCGGCAATCTGCTCGAGACGCCGATCCAGGACCGATTTTCCCAATTTGAAATCCGGAATCCCGTAGCGAAGGATCCCGCCGATGCGATCGGCCTTCTCGAACAGGCTGACCTGGTGGCCCCTGCGGCGCAGGACCTGAGCCACCGCCAGTCCGGCCGGTCCGGAGCCGATCACGGCGACCCGCTTCCCCGTTTCCCTGGCGGGTTTCAGCGGTTCGACCCAGCCTTCCCGGAAGGCCCGTTCAATGATGGCCCGTTCGATCTCCTTGATGGAAACGGGGCTAGAGTT
>JAGLQP010000167.1 GCA_023136785.1 Spirochaetales bacterium | reverse complement strand
CCGTACGAGCCTGTTTACGCCAAGCAAAACGCCCACCTGCCAGACCAAGACCCCGAACTGACCGGGGTTGGCGGGAAGCACGGCGTACAGCAGAGCATCCCCGAGCAGGGAAAGAGCGACCACGGCGGAAACCATGATGAAGCGTCTTCGATCACTGGAAGTGCCCAAGTCTTTCCTCCCCTATCAATATGAAGCGGGAATGGCTCCTGCGAATGCCAGCCCCCAAATATACACTTTATACAAACCGATCTTAATATGAAAATAGATTTAGGTCATTAAAATAGCATAAAAGCAACCGAGTTGACTGGCGGCGATGATCCTTATAAAGTATCACCTATGCCCGTAGAATCCGGAGCCCGGACCCGCCTGGGCAGCCTCCGATTTCAGCTCACCAAGCTCGGCTACCGCACGGACATTATCTTAGGCCTTGTTTTTCTCGTGATCTTCGGCATCCTGGTACTCGCTCCTTTGCTCCAGATCGTTGTTACCTCGCTTACCTACCAGAGGAATGATTTGCGCGTGGTCCGGGACGCCACGGTCGGCAGTTTTACTTTTTATCACTACTTGCGGGTCTTTACCGGGCGGCTCTCCCGAGCCCTGTTCTTCAAACCTTTTGTCAACAGCCTGCTGGTCGGTACGGGCGTGACCGTGGTGGCCATGGTTTTCGGGTCCCTCCTGGCCTGGGTGCTGGTTCGTACCAATATTCCTTTTAAGCGTTTTTTTCATGCAGTAGTGGTCATACCCTATATGATGCCTTCGTGGGTGCTGGCCCTGGCCTGGCTGATTATCTTTAAAAACGACCGCATTGCCGGAAATAAAGGCATGCTTACCGTGCTATTCGGCATTACCCCGCCGGACTGGTTCTCCTACGGTCTGTTTCCCATTATCATCTGCCTGGGACTGCATTACTACGCCTACTCGTACCTGCTCATCTCCGGCGCTCTGCAGACCATCGACTCCGAGTTGGAAGAAGCGGGGGCCATCGCCGGCCTAAAAAAAACGAGTGTTCTGCGTAAGATTACCTTTCCCATCGTATTACCTGCGCTGGGCTCCTCCTTTGTCCTTACCTTTACCCGCAGCATGGGCACCTTCGGCACCCCGGCACTCCTGGGACTGCCGGTGCGCTTTTTCACCATTCCCACCCAGATCTACGCCGCGATCAATGCCAGGAACACGGGCGACGGTTTTGTCCTGGCCCTGGTGTTGGTGGCCCTGGCCGGCGTGTCCATCTATCTGAACAGCCGCATCGTGGGCATCCGCAGAAGCTTTGTCACCATGCGGGGCAAGGGCTTCCGTACCAGGGCGAACCAACTGGGCGTATGGAAGGTGCCCCTGACCCTTTTGATCCTGCTTTTTTTAGCAGCGGCCATATTTCTGCCGGTGCTCCTTTTAGTCTGGGACACCTTTATGCTGCTGCCAGGGGACTACTCCCTTGGCAACCTGACCACCCATTTCTGGGTGGGAAAGAGCGATTTCAATATCTCCAGCGGACAGGAGGGGATCTTCAGGAATCCCGGGATCTGGGGCGGAGTGTGGAACAGCATCCGCCTGGGGGTGCTGGCTGCCGTGATCAATGCCTTCCTGGGGCTGTTTATCGGTTATGCGGTGGTGCGGAACCGGGGCTCCAAGCTTTCCAAAGGCCTTGAAGCGGTTTCCTTTGCCCCCTACGTATTTCCAAGCATCGCCTTCGGCGCCATCTACCTGGGCATGTTTGCCAGGTCTCTGGGTCCGATCCCGGCGCTGTACGGGACCTTCGCCCTGCTGGTGTTGATCGTGGTGGTCAAGAACATGCCTTTTTCCTCGCGTTCAGGGATCAGCGCCATGCTGCAGATCGACAAGTCCCTGGAGGAATCGGCCAGGATCCAGGGCATTCCCTGGTTCAAGCGTTTCCGGAAGATCATCTTCCCGCTGGCCACCAGCGGTTTCTTCTCCGGCATGATCCTGACCTTCATCACCGCCATGCGGGAGCTCTCGCTGATCATTTTGCTGGTAACACCCTCGACTCGGGTCCTGACCACCGTCATCTTCGCCTATATGGACCAGGACCAGACCCAACACGCCAACGGGGTGACCCTGATCCTGCTCCTGATCATCGTTTTCGCGAATTTCATGGTCCGTCGGTTTTTCGGACAAAAGGGCCTTCTGGGTGTGAAAGCGTCCTGAACTGTAGACCATGATACCGTGAGATCTTTTGTTAAGATCTCACGGTATCATGGCCCGATCGGTTGATCCAGATGATGATTCGATCGGGTTTAAAAAATTCCCAAAAGGAGTGTCTTATGAAGACAAGAAGAATCGTTCTTTTTCTGCTCCTGGCCGGCACTGTGCTGCTCTTTGCCGGGGGGCAGGAAGAAGCTCCGACGCAGGAGTATCCGCCGGAGATGGATGCCTGGCTTAAGGAAGCCGAACTGGGACCCTACGAGGGTACTCAAGATTGGGCCGAGATAGAGGCCAAGGCCAGGGAAGAGGGGGAGGTAATCGTTTATTCCTCCTCGTCCAGAATCGCCATAGTTGCCGAAGCCTTCGAGGCCACCTACCCCGGGATCAAGGTGACCTACTACGACCTGGGTTCGGTGCAGGCCGTTGAAAAAACGATCCAGGAGCAGGAAGCCGGCCTCTACAACGCCGATATCATCACCACCGGCGGGTCGGGTCAGGTGATCTACGAGCTGCTCGAAAACAACCGGATCGTCAACTTCGTTCCCGATACGGTAGGCGATCAGATACCAAAGGAACTGAAAGAGCCCCTATTGGCCAGAATAACCGAAGGATATATCTTTCTGTACAACACAGAAGTCTATGGTGATACACCGCCTATAAAGAATATCTGGGAACTGACCACACCCAAATGGAAGGGAAAATCCGTGATCAAGACTCCCTTGGAGTCATTATCCAATCTTATGGGCATATGCACGATTGTACAGCATGCCGATGAAATGGCAGCGGCCTACAAACGCCTGACCGGCAAAGAGATCGAGCTCAGCCCGGGTGTTCCCGATGCGGGCTACGAATGGCTCTACCGCCTGCTGCACAACGACTTGATCATTCTCAAGTCGGGCAGCAAGGTGGCGGCAGCATCCGGTAAGAAGGGTCAGAAGGCGCCTCCTATTGCTATCACCAATTATACCTATATCAGGTATAATGCCTCCAAAGACTACGTCAACAGGGAGATAACCCCGCTTGATCCTGTTGAGAATATAGTGACGCCGATCTATACGGCGATTGCCCGCCAGGCCGCTCATCCCAATGCGGCTAAACTGATGACCGCATTTCTTCTTGGAGATCCGTCGATCGATAAGAACACGGTTATCGAGAAGCCCTACACCGAGGGCAGGAGTCTTGAGATCCTCCAGGGGCTGGCACCTTACTATGAACCCGGTTCAACGAGCCCGAGAGATACTGTACCCTTGGCAGAGGGAGGAGAGCTTTGGTATCAGCTAAAAGCCTGGTATGTGGACCCAGAGTTCATGTGGTATGAATCACCCAAGGTACTGGACTTTTGGGTTCAGGAAGCGGCCCAATAAAGGACAACGTTTTTGAGTCGAATAGTTCTCGACGGAATCAGTAAATCGTACAGCGGGATTCCCGCTGTACGAGATTTTAATTTGATAGTTGACGAGAGGAAGTTCCTGACCCTGCTGGGCCCTTCGGGCTGCGGTAAAACCACCACCCTCAGGCTGATCGCCGGTCTGGAAGAGCCGGATGCAGGTGAAATTTCAATCGGCGACCGGGTCCTCTATTCCAGGGAGAAGGGCGTCTTTGTGCCCCCGGAAAAACGGGGTCTCGGGCTCATCTTTCAGAGCTACGCTCTCTGGCCTCACATGACGGTGCGGAAAAACATATCCCTGGCCCTGGAGCAGAAACGCCTGCCCAAAGCTGAAATCAGGAAAAAGGTGGGTGAGGTCTTAGAAAAGGTTCAGCTGGCCGAATATGTCGATCGTTTTCCCTCCGAGCTCTCCGGCGGACAGCAGCAGCGGGTCGCCGTGGCCCGGATGATCGCCGCCGAGCCGGTCATCTTCCTCATGGATGAGCCCCTGTCCAACCTGGATGCCATGCTCCGCGTAGATATGCGGGCCGAGCTGAAGCACCTGCATCACGAGCTGGAGGCGACCACGGTTTATGTGACCCACGACCAGGTGGAAGCCCTTACCCTGTCCGACAGGATCGCGGTCATGGACCGTGGGGAATTAAGGCAGGTCGGCACTCCCGAGGAGATCTATAAGAAACCAGAAGACCTGTTCGTGGCTCGCTTTGTCGGAAGCCCGCGGATCAACACTCTCGAAGGGCGCCTGATCTCCGTTAATGGACGGACGCATTTCCAATCCGGACAGCTCGAAGTGATCGTCGACAGGCCGCCCAGGCAGGGTTCAGGGAAGGTCATCGCCACGGTTCGGCCGGAAGATATATCGATCTCGAAGGAGAAGAAGGACGGCTGGCCCAGGCTCTGCGTCTACTCGGTGCTGCCTGCCGGTTCGGAAACGATCATTGCGGTGCAAAGGGATGATCTGTCGCTGACGGTCAAGGTAAACGGCTTCACCGACATCAGGATGGACGACAACGTGTGGATCGACTTGAGCGCGGAGAGTATCAACTTCTATAACCCGGAGACGGAAGCTCTGCTGACACCGGAATGATCCGGGGCTGCGTCCACAACCGGACAGCCCTATCCGAATCGCTCAAGATGTCTTCCGATCCACACTCCCGGCGTTTTTCGCCAATCCTCACCCTTAGGGATACTCCGACATAGATTTGCTAAAATCTATCGAGTGAGCAATAATAGCTGATGCAGTTTTCGCCAAAGTGTGCACCATTGTGCGACATTGTGCTTTCGCCTGTCGGTTGGGCTTAGTCGGCGGGAATCTACCGGAAAGGCTGTACATTATCGGAGAGTGAAGGACAGAGAAGGTGGGCTCCCGCCTGGCGCCTGCATCGTGCCCCGCTGCCCTGGGAATCCTGCTGGCATCTTAGTTATTCGGAGCAGCGGGATGAGCAGGATGTCTACTCTGTTCGTGTACGCCAACAGAACGATCAGTGGGCTTGGAGCTCGCCGATTTTCGTCCGAACAGAACAGCAGTGGATAGAAGAGGAATAAAAGGATGTCGCCCCTACCTATGTGGAAACGTAATCTATGAAGCATCTGGCTGACGAACATTCTGTGCATTGCCGGTTTCGGGTTTATGCTTCCATTTCTTCCGTCGGGCCTTTTTTGTTGGAAGTCTCATCATTTTGACTGGCTTCATTCTGGTTCTGTTTTTCATTCGAGACGT
>JAGLQP010000166.1 GCA_023136785.1 Spirochaetales bacterium | reverse complement strand
GGTGGTCTGGCCGTTGTTGAGGAACCGATCGCGGATCGGGCCTACGGGGATACCGTGCTGCTTATGTTGGAGGATGATTTTCTCGGTGCCCTGGAAGGAATGATCGAATATATCAATCAGGATCTCCAACCTCGAGCCGAACCCGTGGTGTCTGCTCCTGTTCGTCTGCGATGGGGCGAGGCCTACCGCTTACTGGCGGCCAAGTTTGTTGAAGGAGTCGATGAACAATGAAGATATCTGCGCGGCCTCCGTGGTTGCGTAAACAGAAGAGGCTTACTCCGGAGGTCATGAGAACGCGCAGAACCATAGATGGTCTTGGTTTGCACACGGTGTGTGAATCCGCCCGTTGTCCCAACCTCGGTGAGTGCTACGCCTGTGGAAACGCCACTTTTCTCATTCTGGGCGATCAATGTACCCGTGGCTGCGCCTTTTGTGCCGTGGAGCACGGCCATCCCCAGCCTCCGGATCGGGAGGAGGGCCGGAAAATCGCGGACTACGTTCGCAGCAAGGGCATCCGCTACGCGGTGCTCACCTCGGTCACCCGGGACGATCTTCCCGATGGGGGTGCCGGTCACTTCGTTCGGGTTGTGGAGGATCTCAAAAAGTTGGTCCCTTCTCTTCAAATTGAGCTTCTCGTACCCGATTTCGCAGGACGGCGCGACATGATCGAATGGGTGGTCGGACTGCCCATCGAGGTCTTCGCCCACAACGTAGAGACGGTAGAAGAGCAGTATCAGCGAGTGCGCAGCGGCGCCGATTACAGGCGTTCCCTGGATGTTCTGAACACAGCCGCTCAGAGTCGCAGTGGCAGGAGCGGGAAATCGGGTTGCCCGCGCATCAAGACCGGAGTCATGGTCGGTCTCGGTGAAACTGAAGAGCAGTTGCACCGATTGTTTTCGGATCTGGCTGCCGTTCCGGTGGAGATTCTGACAATCGGACAATATTTACAACCGAGTAAATTTAATGCACCTGTGCACCGATACTATAATCCAGATGAGTACCAATTGTTGCGGGAGAAGGCGGTAGCGTGCGGAATCCGCCACATCGTGGCGGGACCATACGTTCGCAGCTCCTACTTGGCCGAGCAGGTCCACCGCGACAGTTTGCAGAAAAATGTTTGACAAAGGGATTATGGGGAAATATAATTCTAGATAAGCAAAGGATTAAGAAGGAGAGAATGATGAAGCTTGGGCTCAAACATTCCATCAGGCTTCTCGTTGTTGCACTCCTGCTTGGCGGTTGTCTGCTTGCATTTGCCGACGAGGTTACCGTTAGCTTCGTACCCCAGGTGTTGCAGAGTTTCGATCCTGAGGAAGTGGGCAGGGAGAACTATCGCACCTGGGCGCTATTGCCAAGCAAGTTCGGCTACGACGCCGAGGGGAACAACCTTTGGGAACAGCAGCTCGTCGAGGCTTGGCCGGAGGCGTTGTACGGGAAGAACAGGGACAATCTGGAGCTCCAGGTTCTGGGGATCCACGGAGCCTTCCTGCGTAAAGGCTACAACTGGGTCGAAATCGTGCCCGGAATCGGGGAAGGGGACAATTTCGAATCGAAGCCCATACCGATCCCCGGTCGGACAGACGCTATCGATGTGTGGGTCTGGGGTTCCAACCACGCCTATCAGCTGGAGGTTCACATTCGAGATTTCCTTGGAATCGACCATGTGCTGGACTTCGGCTCCCTGCAGTTCATCGGTTGGAAGAATCTCAGGGTTCGGATACCCGCAACCATTCCCCAGTCTTGGAAGTACCTGCCCCGGCTTCGTAATCTGGAAGTGACCAAACTGGTGTTGTGGACCACGCCCATTGAGAAGGTGGACGATTACTACCTTTATCTCGATCAGCTCAAGGTGGTTTCCGATGTATTTGAAACTCGCTACGACGGAGACAACCTTGCAGAACTCGAAACCCTCCAGGACGTCTGGGGAACCGGGATAGAGTGAGAGGAGAGGCGATCATGAAGAAGATTTTCCTTATTGTCGGCTTGGTATTCCTTCTCCCCGTCCTCTTGATGGCCCAGGACACCGAGGGAATCGTCGCGGAGCGTCTGGGCAAGGACCAGGCTCAGCAGGAGCTCGTTGAAATTTCGGTGAGTAAGTTCGAGGACGTCGCCTTTTGGGGTTCTTCGATGATGCTGGATAACGGCATAATCACGATCAGGCGCTTCGAGGGTTTTCCTCTAGATAAGCAGCCGATTCCCGGAGAACAGAGCAGCAATATCCAAGAGACGGATCGGTACGTGCTCGGTAGCAAAGTGGTGTTTTTCCGCAGGAGCGAGAGCTCGGTTTCGATATTTCCTGTCCGCCCGATACCGATAGAGGGAATCACCAAGACCATTTCCGTATGGGTCGTCGGCAGGAATTACAAACACGTGCTGAAAGTGATCGTGGCGGATTACTTCAATCAGCCCAGAGAGATTACCATGGGCAAGCTCAACTTTATGGGCTGGAAGCAGTTGACCGCTGCGATACCGCCGCGCATTACCCAGGACGAGTATCACTTCACCACGGATCGGGGACTGAAGCTGCTCGGTTTGAAGATCGAATTCGATCTCATGGAAAGCTACGGAACCTACTACGTGTACTTCGATGGTCTGCGTGCGGTTACCGATCTATTCGCGGAAACTTACCGGGATCTCGACGATATGACAGACGGCTGGTGATCCCGAACCCAGGACGTGATAACAGAGCCCTCCCCGCGGAGGGCTTTTTTTCACCCGGCTTGCACGCCTTTTTGAGTTCGTGGTAGATTGAGGCATGACCCCAGAAGAAGAGCTTAAGGCTTTGAACCGCACGATCCGGCAGTTCGAGTCTGTATTTAAATCCACCAAAGATCTATCCCAGCGTGACCGCGTGATTAATGAATTGAAAAAGCTCAAGACCTATCGGGACAAGCTTGAAACCTTTCACGAATTTGACCCGTCCGATCTCGAGGAACCCGTGGAGGTTGACGAGTGGGAGGGTTTGTCCTATATGAAGACGATCCTGGAAAAGATCGGCAAGAAGAGCAAGGGCAAGAAAGAGTCCTACGAAGACTCCTTCGGGGACCGAGAGCTGTACTACCTGTATCTGTATCTCAATTTTTTCGAAGAGGAGTTCCTGACGATCCTCAGCGAAACAAAGCTGAAGCTCGATTTCAAGCACTCCCTCGAGAGGGACAGCTTCTACCATCGCTTCGAGAACCTGCGCCGGCTGTTCGAGAATGTGAACGAGGATTCCTCGACTGTCGACATGTATGCCGGTCAAAAACACGAAGAGGACATGCGAAAACGAAGCTTCAAGAAAAAGAGAAACGTCATCATCGAAGCGGACAAGTTCTTACGAAGTGTCGCCCGCTTCTCCGCGGGACTGGTCATGGATATCGAGGGCGGCGGTCTGATCTGTCTCAACGCCGATGATACCCTTCATTTTGACAGGATCGAGGGGGACCGCTTCTTCGAAGGCCGGAAGGTACACAGAGCCCTGGTAGAGCTGAAAGCCTTTGCTTGGGAAGTGATCGAGTTCCTCAACGTTCCGCGAATCGAGTCTCAGGAGTAGTAATGCAAATCGATATTGAAGCCAATTCCACCATCGGGGAAGACTCCTTGTTAGAGGGACGTTTTTTGGTCAAGGGAAACATGCGGATCGACGGCACTTTCGAGGGGAAAGCGCTTCAGGTAGATCAGCTGCAGATCGGCGCCAAGGCCAAGGTCAAGACGAACATCAACGCCACAAGTGTGGTCGTGGAAGGTCTGGTAATCGGGAACATCGCCGCCACCAGGAGGATTCTTCTACTGTCTACCGCTCGCGTCCTTGGAGATCTGAAGACACCCGAACTGATCATCCAGGACGGGGTGATTCTTGAGGGGCGGTGCACCATCAGCCACGTTCGTATAGACGACACCAGGGCGTATATCGAATCTCTGTACGAGAGAAAGTGAGTGTAGCTTGAAGGACCTTTTCTCCTTCTTAAAAAAGGTCTATTTTTTTCAAGAGCTTCCTGATCAACAGATCAGGAAGATCCAGCAAGTCTGCCACCAGATCGAGTACAACTCTGGGGACATTATTTTCGAGGAGGGCTCTCAGGCGGACCGCTTCGATATTGTCGCCGACGGAGCCGTGGAGGTTTGGAAAGACTATAAACTTCCGGATAAAGATCTGTTGGCGGTGCACGAGCAGGGACACCTGTTCGGGGAGATGGCTCTGATCGACGAGCTTCCCCGCAGCGCCACGGTTCTGGTCAAGGAACCGACACGCCTGTTCTACATCGACAGAGATGATTTCCACACCATTATCCGGGACAATTCCAAGATCGCAATCTCGATCTTGAAATCCGTATCCGATATGGTGCGGAAGAGCAACGATTACTTCGTGGACAACCTCCGGGAAAGAGCCCGGGAATTGGAAAAAACGAATCAGGCCCTTCGGGAGGCCCAGGAGGAGCTGCTTCTCAAGGACCGGTTGTCGACCCTCGGCAAGTTTTCCTCTCTGATCCTGCACGATATCCGCAACCCCCTCTCCATACTTCGCAGTATGGCGGAGATGATCGTTCTCAACAGCTCGGAACGGAAGAAGGTCGAGCGAAACGCAAAGAAAATTATTTCCGAGGCGGATCGGTTGAATCAGATCGCCAGCGAGTTGCTCGATTATTCCCGGGGTGAGATTCGTTTGAACATGTCCATCGTGAACCTTGACAGCTTTTTCAAAAGGCTCCTGGAAGCGGTGGAGGAAAAGTTCCAGGCCCGGGATATTACCGTAACTACGGAAATATCGGTCTCCGAACCCGTGATCATGGATGAGCAGAGGATGTTCCGAGTCTTTTTCAATCTCGCCGACAATGCCCGTAAAGCTATGCCGCAGGGAGGCAAGTTTTCCATCAAAGCGTTCAAAGCGGATCAGACTATCAAGGTCGAAGTCGCAGACACGGGAATCGGGATGGACCTCAGCATCCAGAAGAAGATCTTCGATCCCTTCTTCTCCTACTCCGATCAGGGGGGTACGGGTCTGGGCATGTCGATCGTGAAAAGCATAATCGAAGCTCATCACGGCACTCTCTTCGTTTCCAGCAAACTGAATGGGGGCACAACCTTTCGTGTCACGTTGCCTCTGATTGACTAAGTTCTTGACTCTCGAAAAAAAAAATGATAATTTTGCCCTGCGGTGACGGTTGTCGCCGGCTTAAAGTGTATCGATTCCCGGTGGTGTAATTGGTAACACACAAGACTCTGGATCTTGCTTTGGGGGTTCAAGTCCTCCCCGGGAAGCTTGGCCCCTTCGTCTATCGGCTAGGA
>JAGLQP010000165.1 GCA_023136785.1 Spirochaetales bacterium | reverse complement strand
TGATCCCTTCGACGACCTTCATTTCGAGGTAACTATAAGAGCTTTTTCTAGCACTGTCAAATCAATCCCCCCCCTCGGTCTGCCGATGAAGAGTATAGGAGTTATGGCAAAGAAACGAAACACCCTTGGCTGCTTGTTCTATATCGCCCTGGTTCTCTTGGTACTGGTGGTATTTCTCTTCAACCGCGGGCGGGTTCAGGAGGTGCTCGAGAAAACAGGATTCACCAAGCTCTTCGAAAAGAAGCCCGAGGCGCCGGCAGAGATCGTCGTCACCCCTTTGTATGAACAAGAAGAGCGGGAAGATCAAGCACCGGAAGCTAAACCGGAGTCGGACGACAGGGAGATCGTAATCACCATCGAGAAAGAAACGGAGGCCCGGACCGTTCCGGAAAAAGAGGTAGAGCGAGAAGCCCAAACCAAAACCCGTCAATCCCGACTGTTTTTCATCTCCGTGACCGAGGACGGAAAAATCACCATGAAGGGAGTGAAACGGCCGGTAGAATACATAGACGCCCCCCTGACCGCGACCCTGGAGGCTTTACTTCAGGGACCGACCACGGCCGAGGTAAATCAAGGACTGATGTCTCTGATTTCGCCCCAAACCCTCCTGCGTACCGTGTACATCATGTGAGATACGGCCTACGTCGATTTCAACGAGGCATTCCGGTTCAACTCTCTCGGCAAAGAAGGTTTGATCGCTGAACTGAAGCAGGTGGTCTATACGGCTACTGAGTTCCCCACGGTGAAAAGAGTTCAAATCCTGGTTGAAGGGAAGATCTCCAAGCACCTTGGGCCCGAAGGGGTTGTCATAGACAAACCCCTGAGCAGAGACTCCTTCTAGATAGCTTTCACCAACGCATCCTCAATCATCTTGCCAAGGTCCCTGCAGGCCTTTTCTCTGTCCGTTCTCAGCAGACAGAAAAACTCCCGGTTTCCCCTCCTCCCGGGGAGTGCGGAGGCTATGACCTTTTCTGCATAGGCTCCTTCGGCCTGTAGATCCTCTAATAAGGCAAATAGAATGGAATGGAGCTCAGTCGTCTGGACGACGACCCCATCGAAATCCGCAGGCGGAGCAGCCCACTCGTACTGCGGTTTGACCAATGCAATCAGCCAACCGAGGGATACGAGGCTCAAGAGGTGGGCTGCTGCTCTGCGAAGCGATCTGAGAGACAGGTCCGCCACCGCGGCTTCCGCAACAAAGGGGAGGGTGTCAGGACGTACGGACATGATGTTTGTTTTCTCCAGAACGACGACCCGATCATCCCTGCGCAGCCGATAATCCAGCTGGTTTGGTCCCGCCTCGATCGAGCAAACCCGAGCCGCACCGTGCTGGAGCAGACAATCGGTGAATCCTCCGGTGGAAGCTCCCGCATCGAGGAAGCTCATACCCATGACGTCGATCTTCCACCGCTGTAGAGCTCCGGCTAATTTCTCTCCACCTCGGGAGACATAACGCTTCCGGGGCTGGTAATCTATGCGCTCAGTGAGCGGGATGAGCTGCTGTGGATCGCGAACCCGCTGTCCATCCACAAAAACCTCTCCACAGAGGATCCGGGCGTAGATTTCCTTTCTGGAAATCCGGGAGTCCCGCGAACAGAGAAGATCGATCAGAGCTTTCGTCTTCACGATATGTCGGGATCCGTCAACGCTTTCAGCCGGAACTACTCAGATCCGGTAGGTCGCGACGAATCCGTTCGATCGATAGGGCTTTTCCACTATCCACGGCGACGGTCAATAGCACTCCCATGACCACTGCAGCGGAATCCTCGACTTCCATCTTGAAGGGAATCTGCATCAGGCTGCGTCGTATGGAGATATCCCGCTTCATCCCAATCACACCGCTGAGGGGTCCTGTCATGCCGGTATCGGTGATGTAGGCTGTTCCGCCGGGCAGGATCTTCTCGTCCGCGGTCTGCACGTGGGTGTGAGTTCCCACCAGGGCACTGATCTTTCCATCGAAATACAGTGCCAAGGCTTCCTTTTCCTCAGGAAGCTCGGCGTGAAAGTCCACCACGATGACTTTGGCACTCTTGCCGAGCCGGCGGAACAGGGCTTCCCCCACCGTGAAGGGACAACGGATGCTGGACATATTGACACGCCCCTGGAGGTTGACAACGCCGATGGGAACCTCTTTCTTGGTGACCAGGTAGTGTCCCGTGCCCGGAACTCCCGTGGGATAGTTCTCCGGTCTCAGGATGCGATTATCTTTCTCCAGGAGGGGAAGGATCTCTTTACGCTGCCAAATGTGGTTTCCAGAGGTGATAACATCGATTCCCGATTTGAACAACCCTTCCGCCGCCTCGGGGGTGATTCCCAATCCTTCCGTAGCGTTTTCACCGTTCGCAACGACCAGATCCGCCCGTGTTTCTTTGAGGAGACTCTGCAGGCTCCCAAACACGGCCCGACAGCCCGGCTGTCCGACAATATCACCGAGTACGAGAATCTTGACTGTGTCGATTTTATCTATCTTCCTTCCCAGCCGCTAGTCCCTGTGTACTAACGGGCATATTCTACGATTCGGGTCTCCCGAATAATCATGACCTTGATTCTGCCTGGATACTTCAACTCGGATTCTATTTTCTTAGCTATGTTCTTTGCCAGGATCTTGGCCCCATCATCGTTGACTTCGTCGTTGTTCACCATGATCCTGACCTCTCTTCCGGCCTGGATCGCGTAGACTTTGTCCACACCTTGAAAGCCCTCAGCGATCTTTTCCAGATTCTCGAGCCTCTTCAGGTAGTTGTCCAAAGTCTCCCGTCGAGCCCCTGGCCGAGAGGCTGATATGGCATCGGCAATCTGCACCACAACCGCTTCAAGACTCGAAGGCTCCACATCGTTGTGATGCGCTCCAACGGCGTTCACCACTCTCGGGTCTTCACCCATCTTTCTGGCAAGATCCATGCCGATTTCAGCGTGGTTGCCGTCTCCTTCAGTCTCGACACCCTTGCCAATATCGTGCAGCAGGGCGGCTCGCTTGCAGGTCTCAATATCAGCCCCGATTTCCGCTGCCAGTGCCCCCGCAACCAGGGCCACTTCCTTGGAATGAGACAGGACGTTTTGTCCGTAACTGGTGCGAAAGTGCAGCCTACCCAACGCCCGGGTGCCCTCCGGGGTCATGTTGTGTATACCCAATTCGAAGAGAACTTTCTCTCCCTCTTCGTAAATTGTCTGACTGACCTCTTTGGTTACTTTCTGCACGATTTCTTCGATACGGGCCGGGTGAATTCGACCGTCAGAAATCAATCGTTCGAGGGAAACCCTGGCGATTTCCTTTCGAATCGGATCGAAGCACGATATAACCACCGCTTCGGGGGTATCATCAATAATGATATCGACACCGGTCAGTGTTTCCAATGTTCGGATGTTACGGCCCTCTCGTCCGATAATCCGCCCCTTCATCTCGTCGTTCGGCAGGCTTACGGTGGATACGGTTACTTCGGAACTTACATCCGTAGCGATGCGCTGAATAGTGGAAACGACAATGTCGCGGGCTTTTCGATCGGCGGTAATCTGGGCTTCCTGCTCGATCAGGTTGATCTTGACCTGGGCTTCATGCATGGCCTCGTTTTCCAGGCTTTGAATGAGCAGCTTCTTTGCTTCCGCAGCAGTTAACCCGGAGATATGTTCCAGCTCTTTGGTCCACTTCTCCTGCTCTAGATCGAGCTCTTTCTCTTTATCGAGTAACCCTCTCTCTCGGTTTATAACGGATCGTTCCTGGTGTTCTACGCTTTCCAGCCGTTTTTCTAGGTTTTCTTCCTTCTGCATGAGGCGCCGTTCCAGGCGCTGCTGCTCAACTCTTCTCTCTCTTGTTTCTCGATCAAGCTGATTTCTTTCCCTGATTATTCTTTCTTTGGCTTCCAGTAAAGCTTCTTTTTTCTTCGCCTCGGCTTCTTTTAATGCTTCCTGTATGACTCTTTCAGCTTTTTGCTCCGATGAGGACAGTTGAAATCTTGCATAGAGCCATCGGATAATCCAACCTAGAATCAAACCGATGAGAGGAATAATTACGAACAATGCGATGCGCATAATATTCCTCCATCTTTATTGTCAAACCATAATTTACCTCTATATTTAACGCTTTGTCAAGAATCTCTGACATTCTACTTAAGCCGAAGTCGCTCAAGTCTTGGTTCAATAGATATCCAAGCGGGTGATGATATCCTTGATGTCCAACTGCCGCAGCAGCGGTAGCCCAAGGAGTAGAAAAGACTCCTGGTTGCCAAATACCACAGGAAAGACGATTGCTCCCTGGATGTACTTGAGATCCTCCGGGTGCAGTTTTTTTGCCAGCGCCTTCACCTTCTCCATTTTCTCGCTTATGATCACCGTCTGGCGGGGCTCGACAAACATCTTGACAAAAGGTTCATCCGGAGCAAATACGATTTCGAACCCCGGATCGTTTAGGCCGACTTTCAACTTCAAACAGTACTTCCCATTCTCCTTACTGAATATCGCTGCATTTACCGCCTTTAGTTTGCCCGATAGTTCTACCAGAGAGCGCAGTTTGGCGGTTTCGGTCTTTCCTCTTCGAAACCCTTTTAAATACCCGTCATAATCAAGCCCATCCTCAAAAAATTGAATTTTCTTCGCCTTTCCTGGAGAGGTGTAATCAATTTTCACGCTTCTCTCCCGAATTTGTCCGATCTCGTTCTCCAGGTCAAGGATGGAATCTTCCCCAAGAAGGACTCCA
Organism: Spirochaetales bacterium; assembly: GCA_023136785.1. Taxonomy (GTDB): domain Bacteria; phylum Spirochaetota; class Spirochaetia; order SZUA-6; family DRHE01; genus JAFGQJ01. The sequence continues at coordinate 632 of JAGLQP010000165.1, read as the reverse complement.
ATTCCTGACTCAAATCCTCCAGTCTCTACCGAAGGTTGTGACAGGGAGGCCTCGGCGAGGGCTTTCAAACCACGACGTCTTCTGCCCTTGCCTGCCGCTGCTCCCGTGATGATCTCATCCTTTATGCGGTAGACGCCGTTTTCCATGACCACACTGGTTCTCTGCTCCATGATCAGAGCTTCAATGTCGTTCAGAGTGTAGGCTCTAATAACACCCGAATCGAGGAGCCCCTGCAACTGCTTCTGCTCGTCCAGCTGCTGTATTTTCTCGATCTCCTCCGGGCTCAGCCGCTCCGCCCCCTGGCTCTCCATCACCAGTTCTTCCCCGGCGCTCAAAATCGACTCGATTGGGGCGGCTTCATCCTCGGCAACTTCAAGCTCTTCGATAGTCTCCCCTGGTTCAGCTGTCTCTCCCTCCGCTGCAGCCGCCGGTTGCTGTGGAGGTTTCTTCTCTGGTGGCCGGGATACCGGCTTTTCTTCCTCGTCCGCGGAGGGAAGCTCGTCAAGCTCTTCCTGCGGCAGAGGTGGAAGCGATACGATCTCCTTCACCTCTTCGAGTACTTCAAGAGTTTCCTGGTCCTCCCCTTCAACAAAGGCAGGTTCAGCAACCTCCGCCTCTTCGACCTCCTCCGC
>JAGLQP010000164.1 GCA_023136785.1 Spirochaetales bacterium | reverse complement strand
ATCGTCGCGGTCTGTTCAATTCTCGCCTTCGGCCCGGTCCTGCCGGCCCAGGAAAGTGCCAGCGAGTTCACCCCTGTGCCGGCGGATCGTTCCCAGGATCTTCGGATCGCCGCCGTCCAGCTGGAAATTCAGCGCTCCGACCTTCGCTCTTTCTCCGCATTTCGATCTCACATCGAAGCCCTCGTGATGCGCAGCATCGCCTTTTTTAAGCCGGATCTGATCGTGTTTCCGGAATACACCTCGGTTTTTTTGGCCCTCATCCCCTACTATTCGGTGATCCGTGAATCAAACAGTGCTGAGGAGGGGATCACCCGCATAGCCGCTCAGGACCCCCTGATCAAGGGTTTTCGTGATCTTTTTCTGTTCAACTCGGGGCTGGTGGAGCGGGCTATGGAGGAGATTTTTGCTGCTTTGGCCAGACAGTACAAAGTGGCCATACTGGCTGGGACGTATTTTGCCTGGAGCGGGAAAGGCCGGGAGGTGCGGCTGGTAAACAGAGCCGTGATTTTCAATCAGGAGGGTAAGACTGCCTATACCCAAGACAAGGTCTACCTGACCCCCTTTGAAGAGCAGCTGCTGGGGATTTCTCCGGGCCTGATCCGGGAGGCGGCTCCCGTCGTGCTGAACGGATTCAGGATCGGCATTACTATCTGCCGGGATACCTTTTTCCAACCGTGGGTGGAAGTACATTCAGGGAGCGATCTGTGGATCGATATCAAGGCTAACGGAATAGCCTTCACCGGGGAAGAGCAGGAACGATTCCTTCGAGCCCTTCCTGCTCGAATCGCCGAAAGTGACATTCCCTATGGGCTCACGGTCTGCCTGACCGGATCATTGCTGGATCTGCTATGGGAGGGGGAGTCGTCTCTGGTCAGTAAGGATCGGGACCTGGGGTTCCGATTTGTCGAGAAAGCCACCTCAGCCTCGGAGGAGGAAATCCTGTTTTTCTCGATCGGCAATTAGCCTGAGAATTCGAACACCGAAGATTGACCGCAGCGATATGGCATGATTATTTTATAGGCATGAAAGCAATTCTTATAGTTTTGGTAATATTATTTGTGTCCGGAGCGGTGCTGTTTGCCGGTGGCCGCGGTGAAGCCAAAGACCAGGGTACTGCCGCCGGGGCTGAAATTGAGCCGCTTAGCTCGGAGAGACTCGCGGAGATCATTGCCGCCAACGATCCAAATACCTACCTGGTGGACGTTCGCACCGAAGAGGAGTACAACTCCGGGGCTATTCCCTCGGCGATCAATATTCCTTTTGACGTGATCGCCGACAACCTGCCCACGGAGGATCGTACCGCCCGGATTATCGTCTACTGTAGATCCGGTAACCGTTCAGGAGTCGCCTCCGATACCCTGGAAGACCTTGGTTTCACCAACGTTCTCGATTTCGGCGGAGTGAACAACTGGAAGGGCGGGCTGGAGATCAGGGAGTAGGTTCTCCTTTACTTTTCCAACCGCAACTCCTGGCTCCAGCGCAGATGGCGTAGAGAAGCCTGAGCGATGTTGGTGATGTGATCCCCAATCTTTTCAAGGTTGTCCACAAAGCTTACGAATACCAGGCCGGCGAGGATGTGGCACTCCTGGTTCTGCAGCCGGATCACGTGATTCTCCTTCATCCCGATCTGCATGGAATTCAACTTTTCCTCTTTTTCCAGGACCCGACGAGCCGCCCGATCGTTCTGTTCGCGCAGAGTTTGAAGAACGTCATCGAACATCGCATGAGTGTGATCGGCGATTTGTTTCAGCTCTTCCAAGGCTCTTTCCCCGATTTCGAGCTTCTGATCCTGTTTACGAATGGCTAATTCGATGATGTTTTCCGCATGATCCCCGATTCTTTCAACGTCATTCACGGAGTGAACCAGCACCGGAATCTCTTCCGCCTCGGTCTCGTCGAGATTCCTTTCCGATATTTCTATCAAGTACTGGGTAATCTCTTTCTGAAGCAGGTCGATGGCATCCTCCTGTTTTCGCACCCTATCTTCGAGGGTGGGGTCGTAGTTGAAGAAACAGCCGATCGCATTGCCAAGAGCGTCTTTTGCCATTTCGGCCATGCGAATCAACTCTTTGATCGCCTGTTGAATCGCGAGGGGAGGAGAATCGAGCAGGTGTTTTTCCAGATATATCGGCGCGAGCTCGAGAGCGTCTTTTCTGCTCCGAGTCAGCCTGACCGCCGCCTTTTCCAACACCCGCACCAGTGGCAGAAATACGCAGACCGAATTGACTACGTTGAAGACGGTATGGGCCAAGGCAATATGGAACATGATGTTGCCCTGTGTCACCGGTCCGGGGATGAGCGCTTCGATCAGCTGCCCGTACCAGCCCAGATAGACAGGCACGGCCATATAGAATACTCCGAATATGTTCAACAGCGCGTGGGACCGGGCGGTTCGGCGAGCATTGAGGTTCGTGCCGAGGGCGGCCAGCTCGGCAGTGACGGTTGTACCGATATTCTCACCAAGGATGATCGGGATGGCGATATGGAAATCGATCAGCCCGGAAAAAGCGAGGATCTGCAGCAGGGCAATAGTTGCAGAGGAACTTTGAAGGACGATCGTGAGCAACATCCCAATCAGGATGCCGAGACCCGGGTAGGAGCCAAAGCGAACGATAAAATCTTTGAGGATCGCCCGTTCCTGCAGCGGGCCAAAGGCGTCCTTGATGAAGCCCAGTCCCACGAATAGAACTCCGAATCCAAGGAGCAGCTGACCCCACCTGCGGACCTTTTGTTTCTTCCTCAGCATGGTTAGGAAAAAGCCAATTCCGATCGCGGGAAGGGCGTAGCGGGTGATTTTAAACACGGCGAGAAAAGAGACGAGCCAGGCTGTCAGGGTTGTGCCTATATTGGCTCCTAGGACTATGGAGATCGCCTGTCGCAGGGTAAGCAAACCCGCATTTACGAAGCCAACGGCCATGACCGTAGTGGCGCTGGAGCTTTGGATCAGTGCGGTAACAAAAGTCCCGACCAGCAGTCCAAAAATCGGTTTCTTTGTAATAACATCAAGGGTTTTCTTGAAGCTGTCTCCCGCGACTTTTCGAAGCGCGTCGGACATAGTCCTCATGCCGAGGAAAAACAGTCCAAGTCCGCCGACCAGAGTGAGCAATATCTCGACGGTCACGTCGCCTCCCTCCCCGCCTCCTCCTGCGGAGAATCGTCGCTGTCTGTGTTTTGGATGTGCGTATTGTATCAGAAATACCTATACGTTTCAGCCAAGAAGGGGATAAAGACGGGGAAAAGCTGAACGAAACCAGGCCGGGGTATTAGGATATCTCCGATACCTCTACCGGATCAACCGCCGTTTTTAATCTGTTCGGCGAACTTTTCGCCAAACGTCCTGGCTTTATCGAGATCTTCTTTCGTCGGGCTGCCGCTGAACTCAAGGGAATCCTCGAGCTCCCATTTTATCGGCTCAATAATCTTCTTGATATTGCGAAGGGCTCCGCCGCTCCAGCCGTAACTTCCGAACATCACCGCTTTCTTGTTGATGATTCGCTTCACTGCGGCATGATTCAGCACGTCCATGACAGGCGGGAACAACGCCCCTTCGTAGGTGGGTGCTCCGATCATGACTCCCCGATTGACCCAGAGAGCCGGCAGGATGTAGCTGACATGGATGCGGGCGGCATCGAATATCTGCAGGGGAACTCCCGCCTTGGTGATTCCCTGAGCGACCACGTCCATCACCCGTTCCGTGTTGCCGTACATGGAACCGTAGACCAGAGTAATTCCGGGCTCGGTCGCTCCGGTGGCGTATTCGGCCCACTTCTTGTACAGTTCGATAATTCGTCCCGGATTGTTCCGCCAGATGAGCCCGTGGGACGGGGCGATTATCTTGATTTCGATTCCCCCCAATTTTCTGATCGCATTGAGGGTAGGCTTACTGAACTTGGCCACGATATTCACGTAGTAGCGCAGCGACTCCTGCTCGTAGAAGGGCAGGTTCTTGCACTCATCATCGAAGATCGTGCCGATCAAGGCTCCGTAGCCGCCGAAGCCGTCGCAGGAGAAGAGGATCTTCTCCGCACCATCGTAGGTCATCATGGTTTCCGGCCAGTGAACAAAGGGGGTGTGAACGAACTGCAGCGTTCGGCTGCCGATGTCGAGGCTTTCTCCATCCTGAACAACCTGGAAATTTTCCGTTACCCCGTAAAAATTGGCCAATAGTTCCTTCATCTTGGGTGTGCCAAGGATCGTTGCTTTGGGATTGATCTGCAGGAAAGTCTTCAGAACACCCGTGTGGTCGGGCTCCAGGTGATTCATCACAATATAGTCCAGATCCTGAATCGGAATCAGGTCCTGAATTTGGCTGAAGAACTCGTCGGTCTTCAATGCCTTGGACAGGTCTATCAGCACCTTCTTCTTATCGAGAATCAGGTAGGAGTTGTAGGACACTCCTTCCTCTTCGATCGGCCAGATTCCTTCGAAGAGATCCGTGGTTCTGTCGTTTACTCCGATCCAGTAGACGTTTTTCCGAATTTCAACAGCAGGCATTGAGTCCTCCTTGAATTACTTAGCTGCGCGTATAAGTTTTACTATGATAAAAGGTTGTCTTTTAGACAAGGCTGCCGTTCGTCCTGTATCAACGCACTTTAGAAATGTAATCATAATATGAGCGACGATGATCGGGAAGGTTTTCCTTTTTTCTGTGTCCAACCTCTGAAGGAGCCTTTTCAAGAAATTGTCCACGTTGTTCTTGGACAGTTGAGATTTGCATTCTTCGACAATGAGTAGTTCCTCGAAAATCCGTGAGGTGTTCACAGATTCATTCCCATGATCAGAATATCCTTTCTCTTATTCCGGTGGTAATACTGCTATTGCCTTCGTAGTGCTCGTTTCTTCTAACGACGGGAATGCTCTCCATACTTCAACTTCACAAGACGGGACCTTGAACAAGGGGTGGAAATGCGCCTATCGTTTTCATGGAAACTTCACAGATTATCAGAACGTCAATGTCGGCTGAACAGTTGCCCTTTACGATAGGGGAGGAAAGAATAATTCTCAAGGTAAAGGTCTTCCCTAAGGCTGGGCGGAACCAAATTGTTGGTGTGCGAAACGGTGAGTTGGTAATCCGAGTTCAGGCGCCGGCCTCAAAAGGGGAAGCCAACAAGGAGCTGGTGAAATACTTGGCCAAGGCATTGTCGATATCAAAGTCGGAGATAGAGATCGTTTCCGGTGAAACTTCCCGGCACAAAGTGATTCATCTTCCAAAAACAACCAAGTCAGCACTGGAGGAAGCTCTCTGAAGGTGCTGAATGCATTTCGCAGCCAAGCTAGAAAAGAATTGACCGGCAATGTCTCTGACGGTACCCCGGTAGCAGTGATGGGCAGCAGCCGGATGCT
>JAGLQP010000163.1 GCA_023136785.1 Spirochaetales bacterium | reverse complement strand
AAAAAGGCCAACTGCGAGAGGAGGAGAGGTATATGTGTGGGCTGCGCCACACCCACACATATGCCTCTCCTTGCTCCTCGCGGGTGGTTTTTTCGGTGCACTCATAGATGTAATATGTAGCAATCAAGTGTCAAAAGGTAACCTGTTATCCAAGATTCGGGCCCTGAGACACCTGGAAACTGGAATACTTTATTCCACTCGCAGAAGCACTCAAGTGTTTTCCCCACAATTTGAATCATCCATTCACACGACGTATAATCCTCCCATGCAACAGTACTATTGCTACATCCTCCAATGTGCCGACGACACGCTGTATACTGGGATAACTGCCGACCTCGAACGTAGATTGCGTCAGCATAATCTCGGTCGTGGTTCACGTTATACCCGATCGCGCAGACCGCTTCGTTTGGTCTTCGCTGAACCATATCCTGATCGGAGCGCAGCTATGCGACGTGAGCGTGCCATCAAAGCGCTATCACGTAAACGAAAATTAACGCTAATCACCACTAACCCTTGGCACTGACAAATTCGGATAATACGGCGAGGAATGTTCATGACCTTATCAACGAAGGTTCAGTGGATTACCGAAGAATTAGATTCCCTTAAGCAAGCTGGCCTATATACAAACATCCGCACATTAAGTTCGCCACAGGGCGCATGGTTGATCGTCGATGGTCAAAAAGTGCTGAATTTTTGTTCCAACAATTATCTGGGATTGGCCAATCATCCACGCCTGGTTGAAGCTGCTAAAGTGGCTATCGACGAGTATGGCATCGGACCAGGAGCCGTGCGCCCGATCGCGGGCACAATGGAACTTCACCTCGAACTTGAACGGCGTTTGGCTGCCTTCAAAGGCGTCGAGGCGGCCATTAGCTTCCAATCTGGATTCAGCGCCAATCTAGGCACCATCCCCGCCCTCGTCGGCAGTGATGATGTCATCTACTCCGACGAGCTCAACCACGCCAGCATCATCGATGGGGTCCGTCTGTGCAAGGCCCGCCGCCTGATCTACAAACACGCAGATATGAAGGAGCTGGAGGATAGGCTCAAGAGCTCCAGGGATGCGAGGAACCGCCTGATCGTCACGGATGGTGTGTTCAGCATGGAGGGCGACCTAACCCCCCTGCCGGCCATCGTCGAACTGGCTCGCAAGTACAACGCGGTGACCCTGGTCGACGATTCTCACGGTACGGGAGTCATGGGTGAGGGCGGTCGGGGAGTTGCAGAGCACTTCGGCCTTCTCGGCCAGATAGATGTGATCACGGGAACGCTGGGCAAAGCCCTGGGCGGAGCTGCCGGGGGGTTTGTCGCCTCCAGCGCCCAGGTCATCGAAGTGCTGAGGCAGTCCTCCCGCCCGCAGATTTTCTCCAACGCACTCCCGGCGACGATCGCAGGCAGCGCCTTGAAGGCCGTCGAAGTACTCGAAGCGGATCCGTCTCTGGTGGCAAAGCTCCATGACAACACCGACTACCTGCGCAGGGGACTGCGTGCCCGGGGATTCAATCCTCTCGACGCACCTTCGGCGATTATCCCGATTCTGGTGGGAGAAACCGCGTTCGCCATTCGGATGAGTGAGAGGCTTCTCGATGAGGGGGTCTTTGTCACAGGATTTGGCTACCCCGTGGTTCCCGAGGGCACGGCTCGTCTGCGCGTACAGGCCTCCGCGGCTCTGGAGCGCGAGGACATGGATCGCGCCCTCGAAGCCTTCGTGAGGGTGGGAGGGGAGGTCGGACTGCTCTAACCCTTGAGTTCCGGGTACGCTTCCCGCCGAGAAAAATTCCTTTTCTCCTACGATTTTTTCCAACTTTTTCCTAAAAACCTATTGCCAATTTATTGGAATACCGCTATGCTTTCAGGTGTTACTATGAATAGAAACATGCTGCAAACGATCTGGCTGTGGTGGCCTCACCCCCCTTGGACCGCCCGGTAAAGCGGATCTTTGTATGCCTCGAGGCAAAAGCCGCGCGGTCACCAGCTTTGGATCGCCCGGCTTTTTTGCTTCCTGAGGGCAAGAGCTAAAGAAAAGCCATGCGATTCGGCGCATGGCTTTTTTTGACACTTCCGCCGCGGACTCAGGCGGGAGTGATCTCAAGCCCATCACTCTGTGGAGGTGGCGATGACTGTACTACCGAGCCGGCGGGAGTTCAAAGAAAAAGCCGGGCAGGGAAATCTGATACCCGTATACACCGAGGTCTATGCCGACCTGGAGACCCCCGTGTCCGCCTACCTCAAACTGAGACGGGGAGAAAACACCTTTCTCCTCGAATCTGTGGAAGGGGGAACTCAGGTCGGCCGCTACAGCTTTCTGGGACGAGATCCGAGTGTCATATTCGAGGCTCGGGGTCAGCGGGTTACTATCCACAGAGGTTCCCAGGTAACCAAGATCGAGACGACAAATCCACTGGCGGAGCTAAAAAATTTGACCCAGGAATTTGTTCCCGTATCCGATCCCACCCTTCCCCCCTTTGCCGGCGGGGCTGTGGGTTATATCGCCTACGACGCCGTACGGCAGCTGGAAAACCTTCCCGAAACCAATCCGGACGATCTAGGCCTTCCCGATATGCTCTTCATGTTCACCGAAACGATTGTTGCCTTCGATAATGTGAGCCACAAGCTTACGGTGATGCACAACCTGCAGGCCCGTCCCGGGGACAATCTCGACCTGCTCTACGATCAGGCCGCCGGGGTGCTCCGGCAGATTCTAGCGGACTTGCGTTGCCCCCTTGCAGAAGCTCAAGGTCAAAACGGGCAGGTGGAAGCCGAGGACAGCTTCAACTCCAACATAGAGAAAGAAGATTTTCTCGCCGCGGTCGAGGCCTGCAAAAGTTACATCAAAAAGGGGGACATCATCCAGGCTGTTCTTTCCCAGCGCTTGGACACCGAGTTCGAAGGGGATGCTTTCAGCCTGTATCGGGCACTGCGAATCGTGAACCCCTCCCCCTACATGTTCTACCTCCATTTCGCAGGAGTGAAGCTGGTCGGTGCATCTCCGGAGATCCATGTTCGCTCCTACGACGGAAAGGTCACCATCCGACCCATCGCGGGGACCCGTCCCCGGGGTGAGAACGTTGAGCAAGACCTAAAACTGGAGAAGGAACTGCTGGCGGATGAAAAAGAGCGGGCCGAGCATCTGATGTTGGTCGACCTGGCCCGCAACGACATCGGCCGGGTCTGTCGCTACGGCAGCGTTAAAGTCACCGAGTTCATGGTCGTGGAGCGTTATTCCCACGTGATGCACATCGTCAGCGATGTGGAGGGAACCCTCGAAGAGGGCAAGGATGCCTTCGATCTGATCGCCGCCACCTTTCCCGCCGGGACGGTCAGCGGGGCGCCGAAGATCCGTGCCATGGAAATCGTTGAAGAGCTCGAGCCCACTCGGCGCGGTCCCTATGCCGGGCTGGTGGGATACTTCAGCTTCAACGGCAACTTCGACTCCTGCATCACCATCCGCACGATGCTGGTCAAGGGCAACAAGGTGTATGTCCAGGCCGGCGCGGGAATCGTAGCCGACTCGGTCCCGGAAAGAGAATATGCAGAAACCCTGAACAAGGCCAAGGCTCTGTTTCGAGCCATTCAAATGGTCAGAGGAGGCTCGGTATGATCCTCATGATCGACAACTACGACTCCTTCACCTACAACCTGGTACAGCTGTTCGGAGAGCTGGGTCAGGATGTACGAGTCTTCCGTAACGATGCAATCACCCCTGAACAGGCGGAAGAGCTGAAGCCGGATTATCTGGTCATCTCCCCTGGACCGTGCACTCCTAAGGAGGCGGGGGTTTCCGTGGAGATGATCCGTCATTTCGCCGGGAAGGTGCCCGTGTTGGGAGTGTGCCTCGGCCACCAAGCCGTAGGCGCCGCCTTCGGGGCGGAAGTGGTTCAGGCTTCCCGGCTGATGCACGGCAAGTCCAGTGAGATCCTCCACGATTCCCGAACAGTCTTTTCCAGCCTACCTCCGGTTTTTTCGGCGGTACGCTACCACAGCCTGATTGTCGACCCCAAGAGCCTCCCCGACTCACTCGAGGTGAGCGCTTGGACAGCGAAGGGGGAGATCATGGCTCTGAGGCATAAAGAGTATGAAGTGGAGGGGGTCCAGTTCCACCCCGAGTCGGTGGCCACCGCTGTAGGCAGGCGGATCATCCAGAACTTCCTCGGCCGGGTGAAAGAAGGCCCGGCCATCGATATGAAACAGGCCATCGCCAGGCTGGTGAAGGGGGAAGATCTGACCCGTGGGGAGATGACCACGATCATGCGTATTCTCATGGACGGCGAGGCTACCCCGGCCCAGACCGGGGCCTTTCTCACCTCCTTGAGCATCAAGGGAGAGACCGTCGAGGAGATCAGCGCGGCCACGGAGGTGATGCGGGACAAGGCAACCCACGTGCCGGTGCCGCCCGGTTTCAAGGTGGTGGACACCTGCGGTACCGGCGGCGACGGGGCTCATACCTTCAACATCTCCACGGCCGCCGCCCTGATCGCCTCCGGCGCAGGGGTCACGATTGCCAAGCACGGCAATCGCTCGGTGTCCAGCCGCTGCGGAAGCGCCGATGTTCTACAGGAGCTGGGAGTGAACACGGGTATCGATGCCAAAACAATGGCCCACTGTATCGCTCAGGCGGGGATCGGCTTTCTCTTCGCCCCCACCCTGCACACCGCCATGCGCCACGTGATCGGTGCTCGCCGGGAAATCGGGATCCGCAGTATCTTCAACATTCTCGGACCCCTGTCGAACCCCGCTTTCGCTCAAGCCCAAGTTCTCGGTGTGTTCGACAGGTTGCTCGTCCCGGTCATGGCCAACGTACTGAAGGCTGTCGGGGTGGAGCGGGTTCTGGTGGTTCACGGTTCGGACGGGCTCGACGAGATCACCCTGACAGGCTCCACCTACGTAACGGAGCTGCGTGATGGAGTTGTTCACGACTGGGTTCTCGATCCTTCCGAGCTGGGGTTGGAGCTCTGCCGGCCGGAGGACCTGGCCGGAGACACCGTGGAAGCCAATGCCCAGATCCTGATGGAACTCTTGGAGGGCAAAGTTGCCGGACCGCGCCGGGATGTGGCCCTGCTCAACGCCGCCGCGGTGATCTACGTGGGGGGAGTCGCGGAAACCCTGGCCGAGGGGTTGGAATTGGCCCGGGAGTCGTTGAAATCGGGCAAAGCCTTGGTCAAGCTCGAGGCTCTGAGGAAGCTGAGCAATGCCTGAATCTCAAAACCTCAAGATGCCCTCGATTCTAAAGACCATACTCAACCTCAAGGCTGCCCGCCTGGAGGAACAGAAGAGCCGGCTTCCGAAATCGGAGTTGGAGCAACTCTGCAGGGATCTGCCGCCTCCGCGGGATTTCCGCAAGCGCATT
>JAGLQP010000162.1 GCA_023136785.1 Spirochaetales bacterium | reverse complement strand
CTTCTTGACCGTGTAGATTCTTACCCCTTTTGTTTTTCCTTTGACCGCAACGGTATCGATCAGACGGCAATCCACCTCATCTTTGACCTTCTGATGCAGACTCTCAGAGATCAGCAAAGGCTGGTGATATTTCTTGGTCAATCCTTCCATACGGGAGGCCAGATTGACCATATCGCCGATGATGGTGTAGTCCATTTTTTTCTCTGTACCGATGTTTCCAACCGTAACCACACCGTAGTTGATGCCCACCCCAATTCTAAACTCCGGTTTGCCGAGCTCCCGCTGTTGAGCGTTGAACTGCCCCAGAGCTTCACTCATCTCGATACCCGCTAAAACCGACTGTAGGGCGTCGTCTTTATGGCGCACCGGAGCTCCGAAGAAAGCCATGATGGCGTCCCCGATGTACTTGTCTACAATCCCGTGGCGGGCCATGATGATGTCAACCATGACCGTGAAGTAGCGGTTCAGCGAGTTCACCAGGTCGTCGGGCATCATCTTCTCGGAAATACTGGTGAAACTTCGAATGTCGGAGAAGAGGATGGAAATCACCCGGTTCTCCCCGATCAGCATCTTCTCCGGATTCGTGAAGAACTCGTCGATGACATCGGCAGGCACGTACTTCTGAAAGATATTGCGAATCTTGTGCTCCCTCTTCTGGGCCAGCGCAGCTTTGAAGGCGAAACGCTTGATCTGATTGTAGGCCGTTTCCAGGGCGCCCACCATCATGTTGAAGGTATGGGCGAGCTTCCCTGTCTCGTCGTTGTACTCCACCTGAACCCGATTGGACAGATCGTTCGTCGAAATGATCTTCTCCATGGCCTGGGCTACGCGAGTCAGCGGGTTGGTGAGGTAGCCGGCAAAGACCAGGACCATGATCCCACCAAGGATAATCGCCAGTACAAGAATGATCCCGGTTCTCTGGGTGATCTGATTGATCTGGCTGTAGAAGGTATCTCGCTGTTCGGAAACCAGGATGTACCAGTCGAAGGGCTCGAAATAAAAACCCTTGGCCACCCGCTCTACTCCGGATATCCGGGGGGTGATCAGGTCTGTGGTTCTGGACTCAACGATCTGCTGCAGAGCCTCCAGCTCACCTTCCTCGACAGTTAGCTCCGCGGTCTGCATGGCCACCTCCAGCTGGCCGTCCAGGGCGAAGATGACCTCTGTGGCGCTGCGAACGATGCTCTCGGCGTAACTCTCTATGGCAGCCTGCGTGGCCGCCACCATCGAGGGTCTCTCGGTCATGTTGTTTTCTACCAGCAGCAGCCACTGGCTCTCGGCATACTTCTGGAACTCCGCAGCCTTGAACCCGAGAAACTCCTTGGCGATTCCCGTAATCGCATTGGTGGCGGAAAAGAAGGAGGATGCCCCTGTCAGTAGCAGTGTAGTAATGATCAGGGGAAGGACAATCAAGACGATTTTTAGCCGAATGCTCATGACACTTATTTTATCGGAAGATTTTCATAATTCCTCACCGAGAAAAGGTTTAAATGGCGGAGTTAGATGCTCCACTCAGTGGAAGGAATCGAGAAGTATACGTCCACGATCTTTGGATCGAATTGCTTACCGGTGAGTTTTTTCAACTCTCTACCGACTTCTTCAATGGGCAGGGCGTTTCGATAGGGACGATCGCTTGTCATGGCATCGATCGTATCGGCCACTGCAAACAGCCTGGCCGAAACAGGAATATCCCCGCCTTGAAGCCCCTGAGGATAGCCGCTGCCGTCGTAGGACTCATGATGACTGTAAACCACTGCCGCCGCCCCCTTCAGGAAGGGGATCTTCCGCAGCATCTGGTAGCCGAGCACCGGATGAGTTTGTATGATCTTACGCTCTTCTTCGGTGAGCTTTCCCGGCTTCATCAGAATGGAGTCGGGAACCCCGATCTTCCCGATGTCGTGGAGAAAGGCACCCCATTCGATGTCCCTGAGGCGATCCTCCTCGGTCAACCCCATTTTCCGGGCGAGTTTCAACACAAAGGAGGAGACTCGCAGACAGTGGTGCTCGGTCTCCGAATCCCTCAAATCGAGGGCTACTCCCAGGGCCTTGATGGTCTCGTCGTAGATGGTTTCGATCCTGCCGAGGGTATCCTGCAGCTCCCTGGTGCGTTCATCGACCAAATTCTCCAGATTCTGCTGATAGGCCCGGTTCTCGAGGATCAGCCGGCGCCGTTCCAGGGCTCGGTCTATACAGGAGAGCACTACATGCAGGCTGAAAGGCTTGGTGATATAATCAAAGGCGCCTTTTTGTATGGTATCCAGCGCAGTTTCCACCTCGTTTACTCCGCTGATCATAACAACCGCCGTGTCCGGGCTTCTCTTACCGATCTGTTCAAGCAGCTGGATCCCGTCCATCCCCGGCATCTGGATATCCAGAAGAGCCAGATCAAAGGATGAAGAGCCGATCTCGGACAGGGCCTTTTCGCCGTTCTCCGTGACCGCTATCTCAAATCGGGTTCTGAGAGCGTGAGACAGGATATCCCGTATCGCTTTCTCGTCGTCGACGATCAATATCCGTGGTTTATCCATGGTCTGAAGCTATAGTTCCCTCAACTGCAGAAATCGCAGGTAACAGCGGAACGAATCCGTCAGGGCCTATAGTATCAGTTCCAGTTGCACCTGACAAGATTGCCCACCCGTGCACCCGTGCGGCGCCTAAGCTGCATAGCTCGATCTCAGCCTGCAACCCCTGGTTTTTTTTTCTTGATATACTTGACTATATTGGTTAGCTTTATACCAATAAAAAACGTAATTCAATCATCTCCCGGCGTTGAAGCTGGAAGATCGAGGCAAAAAATGAAAATACCTTTTCGAAACATCCTTATCGTGAGCCTGTTGGGGCTCCTGATCGCCGCCGCCCAGGTCGGGGCGGTCGATGGCGACATCGTATATACCTACGGGGAGGTCGTTGTGCACCGGCACTCCAGTATCCTGCCCGCGGAAATCGGCATGCCCGTGGGTCAGGGAGATGTCGTCGAGACCGGAGGAGAGGCCATGGCGGTGATAAGCCTGATAGACGGCGCGGAGATAAAATTGAGGGAAAACACTACCCTGTCCCTGGACAGCCTCGGGCGGAGGATATCGGTGCACCTGTCCACCGGCGGCGTCTTCTCGCGGGTGAACAAACAGGTCATCAGTGGTTTTTCCGTGAAAACAGAAACGGCGGTTATGGGCGTGCGGGGGACCGAGTTCTTCGTTGCCTATGGGCGAACCATCGACCGCTACCCGGATATCTGGGTCTGTGTGAACACAGGCAGCGTTGAGGTGGCAATCCTTGGAACTCAGGACACCCTGATCGTCGAAGAGGGCAAGGGGATCAACATCGTGGGAGGAACCAACCTTACCTCTGCCCAGCGTTACCCCTGGACCCAAAAGCTCAACTGGAACATGGATCCGGTGGCCGGGGAAGTCATCGATCGGACCGATCTGGAACAGGCCTACAGCGATCTGTTGGACCAGGACTACGACTAGAGGAGCCGGACATGAACACACGAGTGCTTCTTATCTCAGCCGTTGTTGCTGTTGTATCCACCTTCTCAGCCGCTGCCAATCATATCCCCACGGCTCCGGCCGTGGTTGCTGAGTTCGCGGGCCGGTCCACCCTCTTGATCGATTTGGGGCGCTTCGATCCCCTCGTCGAAGTGGAGGGACGGCTGGAAGATACGAATCATGAGTTCCGCTATCGCGGCCTCACCGCCGGCGCCTACCTTCGCCTGCACAAAAACCTCAAAGCGGGGGCTTTCTACCGAATCCAGCAGGGAGCCCGCCACGACGATGACTGGATCGAGCCGACTGCGGGAGTTTGGAAATGGGTGGACAGCCGCGATAGAGCCGAGCAGGTGCTGATTCTGGATGTCAGTCCCCGCTTCCTGTTCGACTTTCTACCGGGACAGAATTGGGTGTTCACCGTCAAGAACCGCTATCTGTACAATACCTACAACTCCCAACACACCCTGATGGTGCGCCCCGGATTGAGCTACTTCCTGATACGGAACCGGGAACCCCTGTTCACCTTTTCCCTGAACTATGGGTTCTACATCCCCCTGAACTTCGGAGAGACCTTTTTCTACGAACACGAGCCGTACCTCTCGGTGCTCTATCACCTGAACCGCAACGTTAAGCTCGAGCTCACCGGGGCCTATAAAACCGTAACCTGGAGTACTTCTGAGGATTCCTGGGCAAATTGGGATACATACACCGTGAACTATCGTGCCTTTGTAGTCGGCTTCGGGGTGTTGTTTCCGGTCACATTTTAACTAGGTCGAGGGGGTACAGCGAATCAGGCCTCAAAGCAGGAGTGGTACTCGGCCAGAGTCTCGAGGGATGTATTCCCGCCGCAAAGCACCAGAGCCACGTGGTCCTCTTGGGAAAAGGAGCTGGACACACTCTGTGCCGCTGCCAACGTGCAGGATGCGGCCAGCTCGGTGACTACCTTGGCCCGCTCCATGAGCAGCCGCAATGCTTTATAGGCGTCTTCGTCCGAGACCACCACATGACGGTGGCCGTACTCCTGAGCGATAGCCAGGGCGTCCTCTGACACAACGGGCGCACCGAGGGTTTTTGCCAGTGATCGGGGAGTGATCTGGACGAGCCGGCCCGCCTTCAGCGCCTGCCCCAGCGTGTCGGATCCCTCCGTTTCCACGCTCCACACCCGGACTTCGGGTTTGAGTTGCTTGACCGCCAGGGTGATTCCGCCCATCAGACCCCCACCACCGACGCTGATAAACACATCCGTCAGTTCCGGGATGTCCTCGATCAGCTCCAACCCGATCGATGCGTGGCCGGTGATCAGTTCGCGGTCGTCGAAGGGATGAAAGTAGTTCCACCCGTTCCGGCCGTACTGCTCTGCGACCCGAAAGGCATCGTCGATGCCTTTGACCAGCTCGACTTCGCCGCCGTAGGACTCTGTAGCCTGAATATAGTTCAGAGGGGTGTACTCAGGCATGATAATCCGGGTCCGCACTCCCAGGGTGCTACCTGCATAGGCGACGCCCTGGGCGAAGTTCCCGCCGCTCATGGCCACAACGCCGGCTTTGCGGACCTCATCGAGATGGATGAGCATCTTGTTGAAAGCGCCTCGAGGTTTGAAGGAACCTGTTTTTTGAAACAGCTCCAGTTTGATGTACACGTTGGTTCCCAGCATTTCACTCAAGCTGCGGTTCTTCTGAACAGGGGTGCGATGAACGTAGGGGGCAATCCGATCACGAGCAGCAACAATTTTGTCTAGACCGATCATGCTTCTTTCATCCTACTGAGGTGAACCTCGAAATGCAATCACCCGCTTCTCCCGTATGGTTTTGTTTTGAGATTTACTGCTGCATTGTGTATATTGAAAACATGAGTAAATCGGTAAC
>JAGLQP010000161.1 GCA_023136785.1 Spirochaetales bacterium | reverse complement strand
GGCAGCTGTACCTTTCTCCTGCGCGGAAGAGTACCCGCCTATCTACGATCAAGGAATAAAATATGGAAGATAGGTTGAACCACATAAAAAAACGGCTGAAGCAATCCAAGGTATACTACAGCCGCTACAGCCCTCGTTCGGATATGATGTACGAGATCGACGAGGCCGACGACGATCTCAGTTGGATGATCTACGAGATCGAACGGCTCAGAGAAGAGAGCAGGGAGTTAAGAGAACGCCTGGAGAGCAGGTCCGGAGAGGCTTGAGGAAGGAGCAGAGGATGGGCAAGGCAAAGATGAGTGGTGCGAAAGCTCTGGTACGAACCCTGGAATCCCAGGGTGTGGAGGTGATCTTCGGATATCCGGGTGGAGCAACTCTTCCCATATACGACGAGCTGGCAAAATCGTCGATCCGTCATGTCCTGACCCGTCATGAGCAGGGAGCGGCTCATATGGCTGACGGGTATTCCAGGGCAACGGGAAAGACCGGCGTGTGCATGGCCACCAGCGGACCCGGCGCCACCAATCTGGTGACCGGATTGGCAAATGCCTATATGGATTCCTCCCCCCTGGTGGCCATAACCGGTCAGGTCCCTCGACCGATGATCGGAAACGATGCCTTTCAAGAGGTCGACATCACCGGGATCACGATTCCCATCACCAAGCACAACTATCTTCTACAAAAAGCGTCGGAAATACCTCATTCGCTACAGGAGGCTTTCTACCTGGCCTCGACGGGACGAAAGGGCCCGGTGCTGCTTGACATTCCCAAGGACGTCCAGCTGGAGATCTTCTCGCCTCACCAGGCCAAGTATCCCGCGCTGGAAGGATACCGGCCCACCGTGGCGGGGCATCCCGGTCAAATCAAGCGAGCGGTGACCCTCCTGAAATCGGCACAGAAACCGCTGATCATAGCCGGCGGGGGGGTAAGCCTGGCATCCGCCCGGGATCTGCTCGTCCGGCTGGCGGAGAAGGCCGACATCCCCGTAGTCTACACCTTAATGGGCAAGGCCTCCTTTCCCAATTCCCATTCCCTGTGCTTCGGCCTGATGGGATACCACGGCCGGATCGAGGCGAATCACGCCATCTCCAACGCGGATGTCATTCTGGCCGTGGGAACACGCTTTGGCGATCGATCCACCGGGCCGCTCGCCACCTTTGCAACTCAGGCAAAGATCATCCATACAGATATCGATCCCGCGGAAATCAGCAAGAATGTGCCGAGCTATATTCCCATCGTCGGAGATGCCGGGCAGGTTTTGGAGCAGCTTGTCGAGCTCGTTCCAGAGCAGAAACACGATCAGTGGATGCTGGAGCTGCGGGAGACCGCGGAACGACATCCGCTGAAGGGCAAGAGCTCCGGAGTCATCATCCCCAATATTCTACGGATTCTAAAAAGTTTGGTGCAGGATCCGATCATCGTTACCGACGTGGGCCGGCACCAGATCTTCACAGCCCACTACTTTCCCGTGGATTCCAGTCATTCCTTTGTGACCTCCGGCGGTCTGGGTACCATGGGATTCGGTGTGCCCGCCGCCATCGGAGCCAAGGTGGGCCGACCGGATCGGCCGGTCATCGATATCGCCGGGGACGGCAGTTTCATGATGACCTGTCAGGAAGTGGCAGCCGCCGTGGCGGAGGACATTCCCATCGTCGTCCTGGTGATGAATGACTACTGTCTGGGAATGATCAAACAGCTTCAGGACGCTTCCTACGGCAGACGCTACGAAGCCTGCAAGTTCGGAAGAAATGTGGATTTCGCCCGTCTGGCCGAAAGCATGGGAGCGGCCGGATTTAAAGTAACCCGGGAGGATGAAATTGCCCCGGCGATCGAAAAGAGCTTGGCCGCCGGCCGCACCGCAGTCGTGGATTGTGTTTTGGATGACCCGGGCAATGTGTACCCCATGGTAACCGGTTCATCCCTGTTGGAGTACGTTGAGTAGGAGGAAGCGATGCGACATACGATTTCTATTTTGTGCGACGATACCCCTGGAGTGATGACTCGCGTTTCCGGACTGTTTTCCCGAAGGGGCTTCAACATCGAGAGTCTCAGCGTGGGTCATACCGAGCTGCCCGGCAAGAGCCGCTTCACCATCGTAACCACGGGAGACGATGCGGTATTGGAGCAGGTGCGTAAGCAGCTGCAGAAGCTGGTCCACGTGATCAAAGCTTGGGATATCAAACAGAACGAAGCGGTAGAGAGGGAGCACGCCCTATTGAAGATCGAAGTGGAGGACAAGCGGCGGGCAGAGCTGCTTCAGATCGTCACCGCCGTACAGGCGCGGATCGTGGATTCCTCCGCGTCGATATGGATCTTGGAAGTGACCGGCGATACCGGTTCCGTGGACAACGCTTTCAATCTATTCAAGGATTATCATATCCTGGAGTCGATTCGGACGGGAAAGATCGCCCTTGAGCGAGGACCCAGCCGGGTGATGAAGAAGTAGCCGATGGACCGGGTACAGGCTCAGTACGTCGCCAGGAGAAAAAAAGAGGACCTATCCTTCATGGTGGTTCGATTCATGAAGGTTCATGTACTGTTCTCCGAGATCTATGCCGAGTTCCAAGCCCTTCTGAACGAGGGCGGTGATTTCGAGCATTCGGGATTGTTCGACAAAATCAGTAAACTCGAGGATGGGCTTGTCTTCGACATCAAGGAGAAGGCCCACTTTCTCTTCCGAAGTGAGAAACCAGAGGTCGGGGAAGCCAACGACGTAGGGGGGAAGTTTGCGCTACTAAAAAGAACTCTTACCGCCGGTCAGGATGAAAAAGCGAACAGGAAGAACGCCCGGGAGATTTTCTCAGCCTTGCGAAAATCTTTGGTCAGCAAGTCCATCGATTCCTACATCGGCACAGGCTTCCATCTGTTCATGATTCTGCGGGAGAGCGTCTACCAGCTCGAGTACTACGTTCCTGACTATATCAGCGAGATGGAATATCTGACCCGTATAGAGGGTCTGACACAGGAAATCGGCTACGAGTTTGACGAGGAGGAGGAGCACGAGCTCGATCATATCAGGCAGGTGGTGAAGCTTTGCCAGAGCATAGCTTCGGATACGAAAGAGCTGGCTACGATCGCATTAGAGCGTTGCATGACCCTGTTCCAGGAAACTGCGGAAATCCTCCGCCACTCCATCGAAGAATCGGGATCCAATGAGGTACTGGTGCTCAATCTCCTGAAGGAACGGCAGCTGGTCGAGCGGGTGTATGGTCCGGGGTCGTGGGAGATTCTATTGGGGCATATGTTTCGCTCCTCCGGGGACGCCGGGATGAGTGGTGCACAGAAGGCGGAGCGGTTCGTCAGGAAAACCTGCGGAAACGTAGAAGCCTTGGACGATTAGGGCATCGTGAAGGGAAAGTCGTTCTATTGGATTTACATGCTGCGGCTTGCCAATGGCAGCTACTATACGGGCTACACGAAGGATCTGGAACAGAGGTATAGAGCCCATTGCAGCGGCCGAGGAGCAAAGATAACCCGCAGTTTCCCCCCGGTCGGCATTGTCGGGTGTTGGAAGCTTTTTTCCGGGAAGGGGGCCGCCATGCAGGTGGAAGCCTGGATAAAGGGCTGTTCCCGGCGGAAGAAGCAAACTCTGATCGATAATCCGCAAAAACTGCAAGACCTCGTTGGGCAGCAGGCCACGCGGGGAGGGCAGAGAAAACGTAGAGTGTTGATCCTGCCGCAGGATCCCGGAACGATTGGGCGGGAGCCGAGTACTTCTGCGGTTGATCCTATTGACCATATTTAGAACTTCCCTTTACAGTAAAGCTTCAAAATCCTACAGGAGAAGTGCATGGACGCAGTAGTGTGCAAGTTCGGTGGGTCCTCTGTGGCCGATGCCGAGCGAATTCGCAACATTCAAGCGGTTGTTCGTTTGGACCCACGCAGACGCTTCATCGTGGTCTCGGCCCCCGGCAAGAGGAACAAGACCGACAAGAAGATCACGGATCTGCTCTACCTCTGCCATGAGCTGGCTGATCAGGGCCTCGACATCGACGAACCCTTTCATCTGATTCGGGAGCGCTATATCGAGATTTCCGGAGATCTTGAAGTCAGCCTGGACATAACAAAGTTGCTTGCCGATCTGGACGAGCAAATCCGTGCCGGGGCATCCCAGGATTTTGTCGCCTCCCGCGGCGAGTTTTTATGTGCCCAGATTGTTGCCGCCTTCTTCCATGGCACATTCATCGAGGCTGCAGATCACATCACGATCGATAGCGAGGGTATGGTTGAGGAGCGAAGCTACAAGAGCCTGTCCTCTACCTTAAGTGCTGAGGGCATCTACGTGATTCCCGGATTCTACGGATCGACCCCGGAGGGGGAGGTCAAGACCTTTTCCCGCGGGGGATCGGATATCACAGGAGCTATCGTGGCTCGGGCTGTGCAGGCCGTTGCCTACGAGAACTGGACCGATGTATCCGGATTTCTCATGAGCGATCCCAATATCGTGGCCAATCCCAAACCGATGCGGACCGTGACCTACCGGGAGATCCGCGAGCTGGCCTATATGGGCGCAAATGTGTTTCACGAGGAAGCCATTTTCCCGGTTTCCCGGGAAAAGATCCCGATCAACATTCGAAACACCCACTACCCGAAAGATCCCGGAACGATGATCGTTGCCCAGCGGGATACCAAGGACAGGGTTGTTGTGGGAATCGCCGGCAAGATCGGTTTTTCAATCATTTTCGTCGAGAAGCTGCTCATGAACAAGCAGGTGGGTTTTGGTAGAAGACTGTTCAGTATCCTTGAGGCCCACGGGATCAGCTTCGAGCACGCCCCTTCCGGGATCGACACCATGTCGGTCATCGTGAGCGACGACCAGCTGAAGGGAAAGACCCAAAGGGTTCTGGAAGACATCAAGAAGCAGCTGGAGCCGGACAGGGTGGATATCTCGAGCGGCTTCGCCTTGATAGCCACCGTGGGGGAGGGGATGGTCTATCGTCCCGGCATTGCAGCCAGGCTTTTCGCTGCCCTGGCGAACGCGGGCATCAACATTCGCATCATCGATCAGGGCTCTTCTGAAATCAATATCATCGTTGGTGTGGAGACCGCCGACTTCGAAAATGCGGTGCAGGCCATTTATCAGGCCTTCTGCTGATGCAGCCTATGAACCTCGACCTAAGCGGACAGGGTGCCCTGGTGACGGGAGCAGGCCGGGGCATCGGCCGGGCAATCGGCTCAGCCCTCGCCTCCGCAGGGGCACGGGTCTTTCTGGCAGCCCGGACAACCGACCAACTGGAGTCCGCGGCTCGGGAGATCCAGCAGAATGGCGGTACAGCTGTTCCGGTTCCCACGGATCTGTCAAAAGAAGAGGATATTCAGTCTCTGTTTCAGAGAATCAGCGACCGGGCGGGAGGGCTCGATATCCTGGTGAACAACGCCGGAGTCGGGTTCTTTGG
>JAGLQP010000160.1 GCA_023136785.1 Spirochaetales bacterium | reverse complement strand
GAACCCAGGCTGTGGATACCCTGGTAAAAAGCGGGATGAGGCTCGGTTTGGGAACCGGCTCTACAGCGGTACATGCCGTGTACCGGGTCGGCGAGCTGCTGCGGGAGGGAACCCTGCGGGAGCTCATGACCGTGCCCACAAGCTTTCAGACCGTGGTTGCCTGCCGGCAGGCGGGTATCTCCCTGACCAATCTCAACGACCCCGCCGTGAACGGTCGGCTCGATCTGGCGATCGACGGGGCTGATGAAGTGGATCCGCAGTGGAATCTGATCAAGGGGGGCGGGGCGGCCATGCTTGTAGAAAAATTGGTTGCCCAAGCCTCACGGGAGTACTGCATCCTGGTGGACAGCTCCAAACTTTCTTCCCGCCTGGGAGAAAGATCTCCCGCGCCTGTCGAAATCGTGCCGGAAGCGCTGGTCCCGGCGTCTCGTCGAATCGAAGCCCTGGGCGGCCGGGTAACCTTGCGCATGGCAGCCAAAAAAGCCGGTCCCGTGATCAGCGATCACGGTGACTTCGTCCTGGATGTGACCTTCCCAGATCCCTTTGATCCACGGAAAATGGAAGCAGAAATCATGATGATCGCAGGGGTTACCGCAAATGGGATCTTTACCTACCCGGTCAGCGACCTGTTCGTCGGGTATGAGGACGGCCGGGTCGAGCATAAGCACAAGGAACAGGCCTGAATTGCCGGCTCGATAAGATAATACTTACCAACAACTATATACTTTGGAGGATGCGTCACTATGAAGCTCTTGAGCTCACCGAAAGTTCTTTTTGTTGTGCTCTGCCTGGTACTTATCTTCCCCTCGTTGGCGGTATCGGAGGAAGTGGAACGATCGACCTCGCTGAGCATCGAGGGCACCTACTACTTCGACGACAACAAGGGCTACGGGGTCAGCGACGGGGGCTTCGCCCCGATCAGCTACACCCCTGTGGAGAAACCAGGACCGTTTGACGCCGACGATGACGGCCGGGATCTTGGCTCCGGATGGGGCGCGGCGGAAATCCAAGCGCTCCTGACCCACAGGATCGTGGTGCGCTTTCTTACCGGTACCGGCGCCCTGACTTCGGGCAACAATGTGACCTTCGCGATCACCGGCGCCCTGACTCCTGTTTCCACCCGCCTCGAGCTGCGGGCAACGCTCACCCCGATCGCCTTTCTCAACTTCTTTGTCGGATCTATGCTCGGTACCGGTTGGGACACCGGGCTGTTCAACGGTATGGGATTGAACGCGGATGGCAGCGGAGTGCCGGATTCCGCTTCATTCCAGGGAGTAGTGCTGAAGTCGTGGATCGGCGGTACCTTCCAGTTCGATCTGGCCGCCTTCGTGCCCGGGGATTGGACCCATGTTGTCACCTTGGTCAGTCCAAAGCTGCAGTACGCCGCTTTCTCCGGTGCAAATAAGGGAGAAGCGTGGATGTGGGAAGGCGATATCGGGGAAAATTTCAACGGCTTCATGTTCTACGGCACCTATTTCCTCGGCTATCAGATGCCCCTGGTCCTAAACACCGTTGGCATCCTCCTGGAAACCAAACAGAACCTTGGCTATGTGAAAGACCTCTCCTCCATGGACTCAAGCGGGTGGGGATCGGATCACGTGCTGATCACAGTGGGTCCGGTGTTCAACTTCACCCTGTCGGAGTCGAGCTCCCTGGCCGTTCTCTTTCAATTTCGCCGAGAGCGGCTGTACGACGGAACGAGCATTTTCGCCAACTACTACGATAATCGCCACGCCATTGGGACGTACTGGGATTTCTACAGGATCGCTTTCTCCTACGGTCTGAAGCTTTAAAGGCTGTCTGCAGGCGCCCCGCTCTGCGAGCCGTGGAACCCGCCGAAACGGAGCAGAAACAGGGTCAGCATCGCTGTACTCGTTGAAAGCTCAGGAATAGTGATCTGTTCCTGATCGGAATGAGCCAGGGCGAGTTTTCCCGGTCCCGTAGTGAATACGGTGAGATCGGGCCGCAGGTGGGCAAAGATGCGGGCATCGCTGGAAACCTCCCAGGCCGCAGGCGGACGATGCACCTCGATCCCCGCTGCTTCGGCGGCAAGCAGAGCTTCCGAAACGGCTTGAGAATCGGGATCCGTCGCATAGGCTTCGTTGTGGAGTTTGGAAAAGCTTAGGGCGGGAGTCGTATCCCGGAAGTAGGGCATCCGTTTCCAGGTATACCCGGCGTAGCGGCGGTAGGCTCTCTGCACCGCTGCGCTGAGACGCGACTTGATCTGTTCCATCGAGTGGGTTGGTACGAAGCCCTGCCCGCCTTCGAGCACGAGGGGGGAGAGATCGTCACCGTTGATCAGGCGGATACCCCACTTTCCACCGCCTTTCATCGAAACGAACTCCACGTCTTTGAGCAGGTAGGCCGCCTTGATCAGGGCATTGTCGTTCTCGTACAGGGCACCCATGTGCCCGGACAGTCCGTGAACCGTAAGCCCCATCTCGCCGGAGGAGGCAGGGTGCAGATCGTAGTGCCGCTGCAGTTTGGCGGCGCTTCCTCCTGAGCCTCCTTTGGCGGCCTTGTCTCCATACCGGCGGATATACTCCTGAAGACCGGCTTCTAGACGGGAGTCCAGTTGTTCCACCGTTGCCACCGGTTTCTCCGCCGTAAGAACGAAGGAAATAGAACTGCAGACCCTGGCCGGATGCTCCCCGAAAGGTCCGAGGATGCCGGGACTGGTCTGTACCGGGCCCTGCGGGAAGAGGGGATGATCGCTCTCCGCCCGGATCGCAGCACCTTCCCGGTCCATCTCGCGGATAATCTCCAGGGCCAGCACCACTGGATTGTAGAGGCGCAGGTACGCGGCCGGCTCGGGTGGGGATGCATCTCGGGTGCCATATCCCGGGTTGGGAATCTCCACCCGGTACCAGACCGCACCCCGGCCCCCCGGATGCACCCGGCCGTCGCAGCATTCCAGAACGACCATGGTCCCGTAGCGTTCGCCCAACCGCTCATCCAAAGCCAGAGCAAGGGAGCCGTTGCCGCCCATCTCTTCGTCGATGGCAAACATGAAGGTAAGATCACAGCTCAGGCAAACATCGAAGCGCTGCTCGAGTTCCCGAAGAAGCCGCAGAGCGGCAACCATGATCGCACAGCTGCCCTTGTCGTCACAGGCTCCTCTTCCGAACACCCGCTCTCCTTCCCGGTAGGGAGTAAAATAGGGAGCCACAGTGTCGATATGGGCGTTCACGGCAATCCCCCGATCGCTTCTCGTTGCCGAGGGAGCGTCCCGGAGGTAGACGAGGTTGCTGCGCCCGGCGTAAACATCTGCCCTGCCGGCATAGTGTGGAAAGGTGTAGAAGGGATGCTTCGAGATGCTTTCCGGGACCAAAGTACGCTCGAGGGCTCCGGACAGGCCGTAGTGGGATATGGTTTGCTCGAGCAGAGTCAGGATTTCCCCTTCCCTTCGAGCGGTATCCGCGATATTTGGACAGGGGATGCTGTCGATGCGACAGAGGGCCAACAGGGTATCGGCCAGGAACTCCCGGACCTCCGTCTCGGAGACTCGCTGCACCAGCCACTGCTGAAGTGAATTCAGATCTGACATGATCTATGGAATTTCCCTACAGGAGGGCCGTTCGTCCGGTTTCGCTGGCTTCCCGCGCCGCGGCGGCGATACGGATGGCGAGCTTACCCTCCTCCCCACCGGTCATGGGCTGCCGCCCCTCCCGAACACAGTTCAGAAAGTGCTCGATTTCAGCCCGCAGCGCGCCGTCCAGACCCCGTTCACTCCGCGGCCAGGTCAGGGAATCCGCCACCTTGTACCCGGCGGCGGTGTGAATCTCCATGGGCTGGGACATCAGATCGATCTTGATCACTCCCCTGTCCCCCAGCACCTCCACACTGCGATCGACTCCGTGAGGATAATTCTCAGGATAGGCGAAGGTCTCGTAGAGCACGGCAATCCCGCCATTCGGGAACTTGAAGGTAACAACGGCGCAGTCTGTGAAATCCTGCCCCGATAGGATCAACTGTCCCATCTCGCCATGAACCCTTTCGGGTGTCTGGTCCATATACCAGCAGATCAGATCGATGTTGTGGGTACCGGCGTAGTTCAACACTCCCCCGGTCTCCCGGTCATTCAGCCACTTCCGGCCTCGAACCACGGAGCGGGGATGGCAGCGTCGCGCCAGGATCATGCGGGGCGTACCGATCTCTCCGGCATCGATTCTGTGCTTTGCCTCCAGACAGGGCTGGTTGAAACGGTCGGTAAACCCGACCATCAGGATAACGCCGTTGTCTTTACAGGCGGCGATCATTCTCTCTGCTTCTTCGGCGGTTCGGCACATCGGCTTTTCGCACAGCACATGCTTCCCCGCTTCGGCCGCCGCAACCACCTGTTCGCAGTGATAGCGGTCGGGGCTGGCCACAATTACCACGTCCACAGCCGGCCGCCGAAGCAGCTTCGATAACGTTTCTGTACCTACTTCGGCGCTGAAGCGTTGCGCCGCCTGTTCAGCGCTGCCGCTGTGGGCCGTGCAAAACCCGACCACTCGGGCCTGCTCGCCCAATCCCTGAATCGCCCGGGCAAAATTGCTTCCCGCCTTCCCGGCCCCCACGATACCAACTCCAATACGGCTCATCCGCAACTCCTGTGAATCATGTCTACAATGCTTCCGGACCGACAAAAGGATACGCGGATCCGCCGTGTGTGACAATGTCTGCCCGCCGCTCCTGTTCCGGAGCGTTTCTCAATATTTCCTTCAACGCCTCTTCTACCGAGGGAAAGTAGTAAAAACCCATCCGCTCGACCTGCCGCGCTTTCAATCCGGGTGACACGATCGCTATATGGATGCGTTCGCGAAATCGGGCCAGGGCCAAGGCCGGAGCCAGGGTTACCCGATCCATTGATTCAGCCGCCGAGTCCCCACCCTCGAGCATTGCTTCGATCTCTGCCGGAGCCATACCGATACACCTGTCGAAAGAGGCGTGCTCCACTGGAATACCTCCCGGACAGGGGGTTGCCAAGATCAGCCAACCCCCGCTGCGAACCACGGCCTGGCAGTTGAAGATCGCTTTGGCAGCCTGCCAGAAATCCAGATCGGCGGGAAATGAGCCGGCAACCAGGATACTGCTCTTCCGGTCGACTGGGATGCCGTAGAGCTCCCGGGCCAGGGGAACGGCGCGGCGGTGAGAGTCGATATAATGGCCGGCGGTGAGGCCGCAGACCTCCCCATCGGGATTTACCACCAGGTTGATCATCAGGTCCAGTCCCACCATTTCGACAAGTTTCTCGATCTCCCCGCGCACCGGGGATTCAAGCCTGCCCGATCGATTTTCCGGATTGGCATTGGCCGCCACGTGGAAACTCTCTACCGTCTTTCGCCCGGCAATCCCCGGGTAGATCAGTTTGGCTCCTCCGGAAAATCCCACGGCTCCGTGGGGAAGGATCGTGCCGAC
>JAGLQP010000016.1 GCA_023136785.1 Spirochaetales bacterium | reverse complement strand
GCAATAAAGGCCCATGCGGAGGGCAACATGGTGCTCGGCATGAGAAGAGAAAAGAAAGATCGCTTTCGCTTCTTCGTTTTCTTGGCTCTTTTGTTCCTTGGCCTTTCGATGACCGTCAAGGCGGTCCGATGGAAGAACGTTCTATGATAGCCTCAAAGTCTGGAGCAGCGTTGTTTGTTCTAATTTTGCTGATCCTGTTTGTCCTTTCTTCCTGTTCCGGGACCAACACAACCCTTTTGGTGCTCCGGGGCAATCTTCTGTTTCGCAGTGGCGAGGACGCCCTGGCTACGTATAGATATTTGCAGGCACTGCAGACGGGGGGCGCGAGGCGCTGGGAGGACTGGATTGACTACGATTTAGGGAGTCTTTACGTCTCCCAGGGTGAGATAAATCCGGGTTTGAGGATCTTGAACAGGAGTTTGGAGGGCTTTATCGATCTGACTGGAGACTTGAATCGTCGGGATAGGGAGCTCATTTTTAGGATCTTCTTCAACCAGGGAGTCGCTCATTATGAAATCGGGAAGTATCGGGAAGCCGGGGCCAATTTTATCCAGGCCTTACGGCTGAAATCGGATAGTTGGGATGCGAAAATCAATCTCGAGTTGAGTATCGCTGGGATGGTGAAAGCGAATTCCAGTATCCCGGTCAGTTCGGCTTCTGAAGTTCCGGACAGCAGCGAAGAGCAGAGGGACAGCCAAAGCGAAGAGATACTTGAATCAATTCATAGGGAGGAAAAACCAGCATGGGTGTCGGAGCCTGCGCAGGATACGTACGAGCAGGATTGGTAGCGGTCCTGCTTTTGCTTCTGCCTACCCCCGGATACTCCCAGAACGATCAGCGCAGCGCGTCGGAGCATCCCCCCCCCGCCTCTGCTTCCCTCGATCCTCAGGATCTGCCTCTGAAAGAACTGAACGAGATCAAGAAATCCAACTGCACGCGCCACTACAGTAATCCTCTGAACCTGCTGTTCTTGCTTCCCGGTATGCTGTTTTTTCTCTTTGCCCTGGTTACCCGAAAAGCTAAGAACATACTCCCCTTTTTCTTCCTCCTACTTCTAATGGCTTCCTCGGAGCAGGATCCCTACATTTCGGTTCGGGAAGCGCAGCGGAGCTTTCAAGCCGGACACTATACCGAGGCGATCGAGCTCTACAGACAGGCTGAACAGGCTTTGTCCTGTAATCCTGCGCTTCTCTATAACCTTGGAATCCTCTCCCATTACCTGGGGGAGCAGGGATACGCCATCCATTATCTACGCCAGAGTTTGCGGGAAAAGCCGGGGGATCCTCAAGGAAGGGGAGTCTTGCAGAGTCTGGAGCAAGGATACGGTCTTGTCGGGCAAGTGGCTGCCCCCTTTCCGGTCCATCCGGACCTCGCCTACCTGTTGCTCCTTCTGTTTGCGAATGCGTCGTTGATCATGGCCGCCTTTGTTGTACGTACAAAGCGGGTTCAGTTCCTCATTTCTTTTGTGCTTCTGACGATAGCGGCTCTAGGTTCCTTCACCTTTTTTGTGGGACGGCTCCGCTCGGAATCTCGATCGGTGGGTGTGGTGATCTCCGAAGAAAGCGACCTGAACAGGGTCCCTGAGGAGGATTCGAAATCCTGGTTTGAACTGCCTTCCGGAACGAGTCTTTGGATCAGGGGACAATTCGGTGACTACTATCTCGTCGAAACCCCATCCGAGATTATGGGATGGGTACAAACGAACACTATTCTTCTTGATTGAAAGTGAGTAAGGCCTATGGATTTTAATGACATTCTAGATGCCTGGGAGAAGAAACGGGGAAGAAGCAGATCTATGAATGAGCTGATATCCCGCTACCCGCCGGATAAAGAGGCGGGTCGGCAGGATGCTATGGAAGGACCCAGGCAGGATATAGAGTCGATGGAAGTTCAAGCGGTTTTGGATCTGCACGGTATGAACAGCCGGGAAGCGGAGCAGGCTCTCGAACGGTTCATATACCAGGCTCGAAGCAGAGCGGTCAGGAAGGTCTTGATCGTTCATGGCAAGGGAAATCACTCCCAAGGCGAGCCGGTACTACAGGGTGTGGTGCGCAGGTATTTGGAGAAATGTCCATACACCGGTGCATTCGCTTCGGCAAAACGAAAGCACGGGGGCCGCGGTGCCACCTGGGTGGTTATCCGCGCCTCGATGAGATAATTTTTCAGACAGTACTTACCGTTCTCTGTAGATAATGCGTCCCCGGGTGAGATCGTAGGGGGATAGGGCCACTTTTACCTTGTCACCTGGAACGATTCGGATGTAGTGTTTCCTCATCTTTCCGGAAAGATGGGCCAGGATCACATGCCCGTTCTTGATCTCGACACGAAACATCGTGTTGGGCAGGGATTCCTTGACCACTCCTTCTACTTCGATCGCTTCTTCTTTTGCCAAGCACTCGCTCCTTGCCTCCGGAGTGTAGGATAGGAGAAGTTCCTTTGTCAAGGTAGAAGTACGGATAAAGCTGGGCAAACGCATTTGGGAACCACCAGGTGGATAGATGGGGCAAGCAAGGACTGTCTTCATCAGCTGCGGCGCGAAGCGCCGTCTGCTGCATGCTCTGCTTAGTTTATGTTCGTTATTCTAGATGCCTTCATGTTTCCGCGTTTAATCTTTCCGGCCTGTTTTATGCTTTGTGTAAGTTTATCGAAGTCTTTTGTATTCATTTGAATTCCTCCCGTACAAGGCGACTAAGCAATTTACATTGCTGCGGCGTTAGATCCTCTTGTTTATTCTTAGGATAAACATACAGCATGAAAAATCGTTTCTGTTTGTTTATCCCAATAGTGAATGAATCGAAATCCACCGCTTTTCCCATGACCCTTTCCGCTAAAGGTCAACAACTTCCGGTAAACTTCCGACGATGAGGTAACGTTTCCACAAGTCCCATGATCGATCATGGGCTGTTTGGGGCAGGGGATGTGAAAAAACATAGGAACGGAGTAATTCCACCAGGCGCTGGTTCCCGACGCCCGCAAGGAATTCCTCGAAACTCATGGGATACAGGTCCAGAAGGGTGACCTTTCCTACCGGAAACGATTCATCGGTCAGGTATACGCCTAAAGTGAGCCTGCGGCGCATAGCGCCAACTGGGGCATTTGCCTACTATTCCTCCAGGATTACTTTGCTTTGGCCATTTTCAGAATAGTTTACCACGATACATCCTGCAAGCTTGAAAACCTAACATCTTCTATAGTAAGTTGCATTTGAACAACGAAACAGTACTTCGCGAGCGTCCTGCGAATTCCAACGAAGTATGTTCCGTAGTACCCGCGCCGGGTGACCCGGTTCCCCCAATCGAACGCAGCTCCCCGCGAGAAACGCCGGGAAGACCTGTTGAAGTTTACATCCCGAACGGCGCGTGAGCGTCCGCCCACCACTTATAGGGCTATCCAGCTGGTGGTTCCCATATGCGTTTTCCCGACAACGTAGGCGAAAATGGTTGACAAATTTTTTGTTTTGGTTCATATTCATCTACCTTTAAAAGACCCTATCGACCGAAGAGGCGGGAATGAGCACTGGTTTTAAAAAGGCGATGAAAGAGAAGCTGCTTGAGGTCAAAGAGCAGATCTTGAATCAGCTCGTTTCTGAAAGCGGTGAATTTCAAGAGATCGTCGATGATATGGAAGCGAAGGATCTCGCCGATATCGCCGCTGATGATATCGACATACGGATTTTAGAGGTTCTTGGCTCCCAGGAGATCAAGAGACTGCAGCTCGTCGATTCGGCTCTGGGAAGAATCGAAAACGGGCACTATGGGGTTTGCATGAGCTGCGGCAAGAAAATCCCGCAGGAACGACTGCAGGCCATACCATACGCGATCCTCTGCATCGACTGTAAATCTTCTGAGGAACGCCGCAACCGATAGAAGCATCTAATCGACCCTCTCTAGTTATCCGATACTAGGAATAGGTAGAAGGGGTCGATAATGGTTCTGAACGTCTCTTCCACACAACCCGGTTTTTTTCTCAATATTATCCGCATTCAAAACATGCAGGGCGGCCGCATCACCGTGCCGGTAAATCCAGCTCACGCCGTTTATGCCCGTTTCAAACACATCCAAGGAGTACCGGCACAGGACGGGGGGGCGCCCATCTTCAGGCTCCGTGTTCTGGACAATCTAATCGACAGACTCCTCCGTTGTCGGGAAGAGGTTCCCGGTCCCGAAGAGCTACGAGAGTTGAACCCTGAATCTATCGATCCGCTGATCAGCAAGCTCCAGAGCCGGCTCCGCGGTCAACTGCTGCAGTTTCCTTCCTCCTTCGGCGGAAATTACCCGGAAACGGGCATGTTGATTGACCTGGTCGCCTGAGCCGTTACATACTGTTTCCATCCGTGAAAAAATCCTACATCTACCCGGCGAACAAGCAACTCATTGCAGAGGATGTTTTCCAACCTCGCGGGAGTGCATCAGAGCTTCTATCTGCTCAAACCCGCGGAGCTTGAAGACCTACATGAGATTATCGTGGATACTGTATATATGGAGGAACCCTGCCCGCAATGCGGATTGGAGAGGGTGTTTCATCATCCCCACATCAAGGGAATACTCCTCGAGCATGGGGAAGGGGAAGATTTACCCTGTGGGGTGTAGTGCCCCGCCTACCTAATGGGCAAAGCGAAAAAACGGATTGCCCTTGATTTCTCTCTCGATTGTTGTGTCCAGTCCGTGACCGGGAAATACCCGGGTTTCCGGCGGCAGGGTCAGGATCTTACTACGGACAACATCGAGGAGGGTTTTCTCATCGCCTCCGGGCAGATCTGTTCTACCGATGCCCATAAAGAACAAACTGTCCCCGGAAAACACAAGACTGTCTTTCTCGCTGTACAGGCAGATGCTCCCTTTTGTGTGTCCAGGCGTTTCCAGTACCACAAGATTCGTGTTGAAAACTGTATCCCCTTCTTTGAGAATTAGATCCGGCTCGGGAAGATCGGAGAAAAAGTCCAGAAACTCGTCCGGGTCCGGCAAGCCGAGATCTACCAGGGTCTCCCGATTGGTTTTTTCCGCTTTTTTACCAAGGAAATTTTTATCCGCCTTATGGATGGCGATAGGAATATCTATCCCCTCTTTACCGTAAAAATTCTTTAGTTTTCCCGCAGAGGCGGTGTGGTCAAAATGCCCATGGGTCAGTGCGATACCGGCCGGAATCATCTTCAGCATATTTATGCTGGACACGATCCTTAACTCACTGCCGCCGGGATCGATGACGATGCATTCTTTTTTACCGTTGGAGTAGATGTAGCAGTTGGTCTCCATGGGACCTACTTTTAATCTTTCTATCATGGTAAGCTACAGACTACTCAAAATGCCGGGCTTTGACAACCTGAGGACAACGCCCCTGCATAGGGTTTCATAATTTTCGAGTTGGGACACGATGCATGAGCTGTATTTAATCATCCTGGTATTCGCTGCAGCCTTCCTCTTCTTTGGACTCATTCCGGGAATCGGGGCTTTTTCCGTTCGATCCCGGTGGCGCTTGTTTCGTCGACGCATACAGGAGAGTTCGCTATTTCCTTTTTTAAGCTATTCTGATTTGTCTCGTCGGGCAGATGTTCCAGGCAGGTACCGTGTGTTTGGGCAACTCGAGGCCATTCAGGGCGAAAACAGAATCTGGATCAACACCGGCGGTTTTACGGTCGAAGTCGATCTACAGTCGGCAAAACTGTACTTTCTTCCCTCTTTCTCCACTAAAGCCCAGACACTACCGGTGGAACGTCTGGAGGAGGTGATACCTGACGAGCAGCCGGCCTTGGTCTCCTGGGATCAGGTCTTTTCCCTTCCCGCAGGGACCCAGATGTTTATCGCCGGACCTCTCTATTCGGTTGAGGATAGAGCGGTTTTTCGATCCCGGGTTAAAGACCCGCTTCTGGTTGTTCTCTACGATGGAGAGCAGCGGACAATAGTGCAACGGGCTATTTGGGGGGGAAGGCAGAGAAACGAGTACTGGAATCAGTTCACCCTTGTCTCCCTGCTGACCGGATCCTTCTGTATGCTTTTACTGGCCTACATTTTCATGCGCTCGACACCTTCCGGTTTACCCCCCCTGTTCGCCCTTTCTTTGGCATTCTTCCCTATCTCCGGACTGCTGCCGCCGGGATTTATCCTCTACTATCTGTACCGTTTTTTCTGGAAGCGGGCCAGACTGTTGAGGGCGCAGCGGGATCTGCTGCGTCTTCCCTTGCGCTACTACAAGGATTCGGAGGGGGCGAGCCGAGAGACGGTCATAACGCTACCCACGGGAGAAGCCTATCTGTGTACTCAAGACGCCAATTTGTTGATAAAGGGGGAGCTGAAAATCCGTGGCGGGAACATCCCCTCCATAGAAAGAGGAAAGATAGAAGAATACCTCCTTTTCGGTGCTTACAAAGAGAAGGAAGATCAGCGGTGGATGGAGGCGCCGCAGGATCCTATGGCGGAACTCGTGCTGGTAATGGGCAATCCCGCGATGCTCGCCGAGAGTTGCAGTCGCCGGGCTCGTTTGTTTGAATATCTCTCCGCTGTGTGTGTTTTTTCCGCTTTGGCGCTGAATCTATTTCTCCTGCTGCTCGTTTGGCATCAGGTCATTCGCTGATCACGGGTTTCTCCTCCCCTGGGGATTGCCGCTTTTTGCGGGCCGCCAGTACGTGCACCCCTTTGCCCATATCCAGGAATCTCTTGGCAAACATGGACTGAAAGATGGACTCGCTGGGCGTTTTTGAGGACAGTTCGAGTCCGTCCTGTAGGAGGACGAGAACCTTCGTGTGAAAATAGTAATCGAAAAAATCGGTTACAAAAAAAATCAAACCACCGACCGTCAGTTTCCGCTGCAGCATCTCGATATTTTCTTTACGCAGAAAACGACGTCGCCTGTGTTTGCTCTTTGGCCATGTGTCGGGATAGTACAGATGAAAGGTGTCCACAGAGCCGTCGGGCAGGTAGTGCAGCGCTTCCTCGGCGCTGCCGTAAATAACGCGGGCATTGGCGATGTCTTGATTGTCGATTTTCGCCTGAGCTTTGAGGCAACGCTTTTTTTTGATCTCCACGCCGATGAACAGACTCAGAGGGTTTAACCGACAGTACTCGATCATGAAATGGCCGTTTCCGCAGCCAATCTCGACTTCGAGTTTCTCGAACCTGTCGGACTTTTGATCCAACACACCCCGATGGGCGTGGTTTTTCGGGTCTAATGGGGGGATATCCGGGGAAACCGCCCGCAACACCTGCGGCAAATCTTCGGGACGCAGGAGCTCCTTCGACCCGCTGTGCGCGCCTGCCTCACTCTGCGCCCTGTCATTTGGCGCTTTCGCGTCTGTTCTCCCGTTTGCGGGCATAGTTGACCGTTAGTTTTCGACCTTTGAACTCGATTCCGGAGAGTTCTTTAATGGCCTGTTCGCCAAGAGCGGGATCGACCTCGATGAAAGAGTAGTTGTCCAGAATCTTGATATCATGAATCTGAGATCTCTGCGCTTTGAGTCGGTCCATGAAAAGCTGTATCAGGTCCTGGGGGAATACCTTCCTGTTTTTCCCCATGCTCAGGAACAGTCTCACCCGTTTGGAACTCTTCTTCTTACCTCCAGCCAGAGACTGTTTGAACAGATAGGCTGCAAAATAAGAACGTAGGGTGAGGGGTACGCTCTTGCGAATAATACTGCGATAGTGATTCAAGATCTGAGGATCTTCCTCTTCCTTGATTTTCTTCACGATTTGTTGAATCATACCGCGAAACACCTGATCCTCCGAAGGCAGTTCGCTTCTCTCTACTTCCACTTTCAGGTTCTCCTTTAGTCGATTGCAGTCCTCGACCGTGCCAAGAGTGATGGCCTGTCCAAGAACAAACGATCTTGGTTTGTAGTTCTCCGGTCGTGGGGGTACGGCCAGATTGATGACGTGGGATACCCACCTCAGGTTTTTCTTGCGGGCAGTCTCAAAGGTGCTGACCAGAATCGGTACCTTTCCCACACTGAAGTTCTGACACACCTTGTTCTGTTGTTGGGGGGACAAGGTATCCAGCAGCAACGCTGCGTCCAAGTTTTGGCTCCGTATCTGTTTGCTCAACTTGATTGCCTCTTTTGGTTCCGCACTCTGAATCAGGAGGCTTTCCATCGGTTCGGTGAGGATGAGCTTGATAACTGCCGAGAGCTTCTGCTCTCCGTTGGCCTCGATAAATCGATCCCGAACCGGAGCTGCGAGCTGTCTCCAAGATGACATCGGCAGCGTAGTGGGGCGTCTCAATAGAGGTACTAGTCTCTCACTATCCTTTTCGAGAGTAGAAGAAATGAGTATTGTCTGTTTTTTCTGCGGAAGCTTGGAGAAAATGAACAGGATATCTTCTATGAAACCGGGATGTTCAGTGTTCTCGCTCCTCTCAATAACCACCGTCTGGAGACCAGAAAAATGGAGGTTTCCCCGTCTAATATGATCGATCATCTTGTTGGGGGTACCGATTACCACGTCCGGGTTTCGCGAAAGCATCCTGTGCTCTTTTTTCTCCAAACCCTCGAGGCCAAAGGCAAAAATCGAGGGCTTTTTCCCGGATCGGATAAACCTCTTGAACTCGCGAAATATCTTATGCGAGTTTTCGGTGGAGGAGGTAAGGACTATCGCCTTTATCCCGGATTTTCCCCGTTTAATCTTAACCAAAAGGGGTAGGATGAAAGCGGCAGTCTTACCGGAATCTCCCTCTCCTTCTACGGCGACGTCTTTTCCTTTGAGAATGAGAGGAATCAGCCGCTGTTGTAGATGAGTCGGTTTCGTGTACCCAGCTTCACGAAATAGCGTCCACGCCTCCGCACTTCCGAAAGACCTTTTTCCTTTCGTTAGTGCCATAACCTTTTTTTTCCAAAGAACGATAGTAGATTTGTAGATAAGAATAGAATAGATGCAGTGTGTTTGTCAATGAGCGGCGTAAAAGTTAAAAGCTCAACTAATGCCGATGATGAGATTAGAGACTGAAGGCCAAGGGAGTATCGCATGCGCAAAGGATTAATCATTGTTCTCGCAATGTTTCTGTCCCTGAGTTCGCTTGTGGCAGAAACCTTTCGTTTCAAGTATGTGAAGGACGAGAAGTACAGGCTGATTACGGAGGTAAACGAGGAGGTGTACGTAAACGGGGAGCTTTCCCACCAGGCCAACATACTCAACAAGGTAGCCGTAGACACCCTAGCGGTCCGGAACGAGATGGGATTGCTCTCCGCGACCTTCTTGACCTCCGAACGCTCCTACGGGGTGCAGAGCTCATTTTCTCTGACCGAGGAGTACGAATCCCTCTTCTGGCGGGATCGGCTGGGCAGCTACGATATCGGCGAAGCCTATTTCATGCCCGTGGTTCGCAACGTGCCTACCTTCCCCGAAGAGGACATCTCCCCCGGTACCAGCTGGAATGCCCCCGGCGAGGAAGCCCACGATCTGCGCCGCAGCTTTGCCATTGACAGGCCGGTACGCTTTCCAATGGATGTACGCTACACCTATGTCGGCACCGAGGAGATAGAGGGAAGAAGGCTTGAGGTGATCTCGATCGAATACGAGATCCTGCACAGGCTGGAGGGGCTGCGCAGCCGTCAGGCAGTAGTCCCCGTACTAATCGAAGGGAAATCGGAACAGACCTACTACTGGGACAACGAGAAGGGGAAACCCCATTCATACAGCGAAGAGTTCGACTTCGTTTTCTATCTCTCCGACGGACAGGTGGTGGAGTATATCGGCAGCGCGGAAGGGCTGGTGCTGGAGTCGACTGAGTTGGACAAGGAGCGGGTTGCCCAGGATATCGCCAGGCAGCTCGAGGAGCGGGGAGTGGAGGACACTACGGTAACCGCGGAAGAGGAGGGGGTTACTTTGAGCCTTCAGAACATCCGGTTTGAAGCCAACTCAGCCTACCTGCGGGAATCGGAACGGGGCAAACTACGGCAGATCGGTGAGATTCTAAAAAATTATCCCGACCGGGACATTCTGATCACCGGCCATACGGCCCGGGTTCCCGGCTACACGGAGAAAGACCATCAGCGTCTGTCCGAGCAGCGGGCCAAAGCCGTGGCAGATTATCTGTTGTCCTTTGGAGCGCTGCGGGCAATCCAGGTGACCACCCGGGGAATGGGACACCGGGAGCCCCTGGCGGAGAACAACACCGAGCGGGGCAGACGACAGAATCGCCGAGTGGAGATCATGATTTTAGAGAACTGAGGGTAGAATCCTAGTTCTTTCCCCTGTCCACCAGACGGTTTTTTGCGATCCAGGGCATCATCGAACGCAACTTGTCCCCCACCTGCTCCATCTGGTGCTCCGCGTGTTCCTTGCGCATGGCGAGGAATTTACCTCGACCGCTCTTGTTCTCCCCGATCCAGGTCTCAGCGAAGCTGCCGTCCTGGATCGCCTTGAGCAGCTTCTTCATCTCCGCCTTCACTTCCTGGGTAATGATACGAGGACCGGAGGCGTAGTCGCCATATTCGGCTGTGTCGGACACGCTGTAACGCATCAGCGACATCCCTCCCTCGTAGATCAGATCCACGATGAGCTTCATCTCGTGAATGCATTCGAAGTAGGCCATTTCGGGAGCATACCCCGCCTCGACCAGGGTTTCGAACCCCGCCTGCATTAGATGAGTCACCCCGCCGCACAGAACCGCTTGTTCGCCGAACAGGTCGGTCTCCGTCTCTTCCTTGAAGGTGGTCTCGATGACCCCGGCTTTGGCTCCGCCGATCGCCGCTGCATACCCCAGGGCGGTCTCCCGTGCCTTGCTGCTGGCATCGTTGCCTATCGCTATCAGGCAGGGGACCCCGTAGCCGAGCTCGTACTGGCGGCGTTACCGTGTGTCCCGGTCCTTTGGGAGCCACCATGGATACGTCGACATCGGCGGGGGGTTTTATCTGGCCGAAATGGATGTTGAAACCGTGAGCGAACATCACAGTCTTTCCCGCGCTCAAGGAGGGGGCGATGTCTTTTTCGTAAACCTCGCCCTGAAGATGGTCCGGTACTAGAACCATAATCACATCCGCCCATTCCGATGCTTCCCGATTGGTCATGACCTTCAGTCCCGCTTCTTGTGCTTTTTTCACGGAGGCGCTTTCTTTTCGAAGGGCAACCACCACGTCGACCCCGGAGTCTCGCAAATTGTTGGAATGTGCGAATCCCTGGCTTCCGTAGCCTATCACAGCCACCTTCTTGCTCTGGATCCATTCCTGCTTGATTTCCTGCTCGTAGTAAACTTTCACGTGCGTTCTCCTTCGATATACCTGTAGTAAGGGTTGATGAAGTCCAATATTTTGCTCTAGTGTCAAGGCAGAGACTTGAATCACCTAAAATCTATAGACAAAGGAGCCGTTGAA
Source organism: Spirochaetales bacterium (assembly GCA_023136785.1). Classification (GTDB taxonomy): domain Bacteria; phylum Spirochaetota; class Spirochaetia; order SZUA-6; family DRHE01; genus JAFGQJ01. The sequence continues at coordinate 1,881 of JAGLQP010000016.1, read as the reverse complement.
CATCTGAAAGTCTACTGCAAAACTGGTACCTATCTATATCCTGAGGCGGGAAGTTGTTACTCCAGGGAGTGGAACAGCTCCCCGTTCACTATATGACTCTTGCTGCGTTCGAGGTGCGCTTCTAACAGTTCCAGGCTTTCAGAGGAATTCTCTGTCAGCTTTTCCACGATCCGTTTATGGTCTTCGAAGGTTTCACCGATGTCAGGGGGGGTTCCGATTCTGTAGATGAAGGTCATGGTCAGGTGGAGATTGACCTCCCGGTAAAATTTTTGCAGATACTCATTCCCGGCCAGAGTGCACAACTCGGTGTGGAACAATTGGTCAAGATGTATATATTGACTGATTTGGTCTCTCGTCCGTTCTCCCTTGGTTATCGTCTCCATGTCGCTCACAATCGCACCCATTGGGGACAGTTCTTTTCGTGCAATTGTCTGATAGATTAGTTCCACAGCGTGAAGCTCCAGGAGTTCTCTCATCGCAAAAGCGTCCAGGATAGACTTTTTCGTCGGAACGGTAACGATGCAGTTGCTCCGTGGTTTTATATGGACGACATTTTCCATCTCCAGCTTCTTCAAAGCATCTCGCACCGGCGTGACGCTCACGTTCAGCTGTTCCGAGGTTTTCTTTATATTTAGCCGTTCCCCGTAGGTGATGTTTCCCTCGATTATCTGGTTGCAGAGATACTCGTAGACTCTGTCGCTGAGACTTGGATACTCGATTTCCATAATTTTATTTTCGGGACCTTTTCTGTTTCCGCAAGCTTGGTTGCCTTTCCTGTCAGTACGTTCAACAGTTCCTGCTCCCCCTCCTAGAGGAAGTACCCAGGTACAAATTCTTGACACGATCGATACATTGAGGTAATGTTTAATGTATCAGATATCTGGCTGTCCTGCAATAGGAGGCCAGGAAGCCAGGTAAAGAATTTCAAAATATAAACAGGAGGTGAGTATGAAAACAGTGAAAAGAAGTTGCCTGCTAATTGTCGCAGCGCTTCTGGCCTTCGGCCTGGCCGTACCTGTGTGGTCCGCCGGCCAGAAAGAGGCACCTGCAGGTCCGGTAACCCTGGTATTCTCGGACTGGCACATGGCGGAGCCCCACTGGGAGAAGGCTCTCAGAGAGGCCGCTTCCCTGTTCGAAGCGGAGAATCCATCCATAACGGTGGAGCTGGAGACCGTCTCCTACGGGGAGAAGGAGACCAAGTATTCCACGGAGATCGAAGCCCGAACCGGTCCGGATGTCTTCCACATTCATGCCTATTCGATAAAGTCCTTCATCGAGAAGGGCTACGGGAAGGACATTACGCAGTTTGTCAACAACGAAGGAGCCGGATTCACCGACGCTTGGTATCCCCAGACCCTCGAGCTGATGAAGAAAGACGGCAAGTTCTTTGCCATGCCGGGGGACTTCATGTCCATGGTCCTGTTCTACAACAAGAACCTGTACAAAGAAGCAGGCCTCGACCCGGGTGCCGCTCCCGAGACCTGGGATCAATTCCTGGCCAACGCCAAGAAGCTGACCCGCGACCGGGACAACGATGGGAAGATCGACAGCTGGGGTTTCGGGACCATCGGAGCCATTGACCCGGGTTTCGAGTTGCGGGTTACGCCGATCCTGTTCAGTCACGGCGGAGCGTACCTGACGGAAGGGAACAAGTGCTCGGCCCTCTCTTCGTCCGCGGCAAAAGAGGCGTTCCGCTTCTTCACCTCGCTGGTCACCGAGCATAAAGTCGTCCCGCCCGGAGTCACCGCCCAGAATCCCGGCACGGTGCGCAAGCAGATGTCGGGCGAGCAGATCGCCATGCTCCTCGGCTCCGGGTGGACCCCGCCGATAGTCAACGGCAACAATCCGGACCTGAACGCGCTGGAGGTGCTGGAAGCGGCT
>JAGLQP010000159.1 GCA_023136785.1 Spirochaetales bacterium | reverse complement strand
AATCTTGGCCGACAGTACCTGGATGGCGTCAGCCTCTCCATGGGTGAGGAACAGTCTGCGGGGCGGATGTTTCAGGTCGCCGAGCCAGCGCAGCAGGCCGGGCTGATCCGCATGGGCGGAGAAACCGCTGATCCTGCGGATCCGGGCATTCCGCTTTCGCATCTTCCCCATGATGCGCACCTCCTTGGCTCCGCTCAGGAGCTCCCGCCCCAAAGTCCCGCCGGCCTGGTAGCCCACAAACAGGATCGTGCTCTCCCGCCTGGAGATATTGTGCACCAGGTGGTGTTTGATCCTTCCCCCCGTGCACATGCCGGAACCGGCGATGATGATCGAGGTACCCCGGATATTATTGATCGCCTTGGATTGATCCACAGAGCGGGTCATCTTTAGTCCGGCGAAGCTGAAGGGCGAACGCCCCGCCTGCATCAGATCCTGCATCGGATCGTCGAACAGTTCGGGGTGATTCTTGAACACGGCGGTCACGCTTATCGCCATCGGGGAATCGACGAACACCATGAGGTGAGGAATACGATCCTCCCGCAACAACCGGTTGAGGTAGTAGAGAACCTCCTGGGTACGCTCCAGAGCAAAGCTGGGAATGAGCAGGTTGCCGCCGGCCTGGTGGGTTGCGTTCACCGCATCGGCGAGAAGCTGATCGACCTCTTCAGGATCCTCATGCCTGCGGTCACCGTAGGTCGATTCCATAACCAGGTAGTCCGCATCCGCAAACACCGTCGGATCCTCGATGATCGGTTTGTCCCACTGCCCGATGTCTCCCGAAAATACGATGGATCTGCTCTCTCCAGATGACCCGGCCACCTCCAAACGGATCATGGTGGAGCCCAGGATGTGTCCGGCCTCGAAGAAGGACGCCTGCAGGCGAGAGCTGCCCGCCTCCTGATCGTCCCGAGCGCCGCGACGATCGATGGATACAGCTTGGCCGTACTCGACTTTGCGAAACAGAGGCAGCGTACGTTCGGCGTCCTCCTTTGTGTACAAGGGTTGCTCCGGATAGCGCCCTTTCCTACCCTCCCGTTCATGGCGCCGGCGTTTGTACTCCGCATCTTCCTCCTGGATGTGGGCGGAATCGAGAAGCACGATGCGGGCGATTTCCTCCGTGGCCGGGGTACAGTAAATCGGTCCGGTGAACCCGTCCCTTACCAGTTTGGGCAGCAGGCCGCAGTGGTCCAGGTGGGCGTGGGTCAGCAGCACCGCGTCAATCGATTCGGGATCGACAGGCAGGGGATTCCAGTTGCGTTCGCGGTACCTGCGTTCCTGGTATAGCCCGCAGTCTACGAGCACACGCCGGCCTTCGTGTTCAACGAGATAGCAGGAGCCGGTCACGTTCTGAGCAGCGCCGAGGAAGCGGATGCTGGTGTTCATGGGCATATGATTTCCTCTCTACGTCTTGCAGACATTACGGATAAAGACGACTGATCGTGCGGGGGAAGGGGATCGCCTCCCGGATGTGATGGATCCCGCACAGCCAGGTCACGGTTCGCTCCAGTCCGATCCCGAATCCCGAGTGAGGGACCGAACCGAAACGCCGCAGCTCCAGGTACCAGGTGTAGGTCTCTTCAGGCAGCTTCTCCTCCCGGATCCGGGACAGCAGCTTGTCGTGGTCGTCCTCCCTCTGGGAGCCGCCGATGATCTCGCCGTAGCCTTCCGGGGCCAGCAGATCGGCGCAGAGCACGGTTTGAGGATTATCCGGATTCTCCTTCATATAGAAGGCTTTGGCCTTCTTCGGGTAGTTGACGACAAAAACGGGCTTGTCGTAGCGATCGGCCAGGACGGTTTCCTCCTCCGCTCCCAGATCGCTGCCCCACTCGATGCCGGAGCCCTGCCCCTGCAACCACCGAACCGCATCCCCGTAGTCTAGACGCGGGAACGGCGGAGTGATATCTTTCAGCTTCTCCACGTCCCGCCCGAGAGTTTTCAGTTCCTCCTGACAGCGGGAGAGGATGTCCTCCACCAGGGCGCAGATCATGTCCTCCTGCAGCTGCAGGTTGCCTTCATTGTCCAGGTAGGCGACCTCCGCCTCGAGCATCCAGAACTCGGTCAGGTGTCGACGGGTCTTCGATTTTTCCGCCCGGAAGGTCGGTCCGAAGTTGAACACCTTTCCGAAGGCCATACAGGCGGCTTCGAGATACAGCTGTCCCGTTTGCGCCAGATAGGCGTTCCCCATGTCGAAGTAGGGGACCTCAAAGAGGGTTCCCGCACTTTCACCGATCGATCCGGTAAGAATCGGCGTGTCGATCAGCACAAATCCGCGATTGTAGTAGAAGTTCCGCAGAGAAGCAATGGCTTCGTGACGAACTCGCAGCAGAGCAATGGGTAAGCTTGACCGCAGCCAGAGGTGACGATTCTCCAGCAGGAAATCGATGCCGTGCTCTTTTTTCGCTATGGGGAAATCCTCTTGGGGATTTTGCACAACCGTGAGCCTGGATACGGTCAGCTCGTATCCGCTCGGGGCACGCACATCTTTGCGAACCCGGCCGCAGACGAGCACCGATGCCTCCATCTTCAGATTCCCAATGGTCTCAAAAGTTGCGGAATCGCACTCGCCCTGGACGGCGACACCCTGGATACGGCCCGTACCGTCCCTGAGCTGGAGAAAATGGATTTTCCCTTTGGAACGGAGGTTGTACAGCCAGCCGGTGATCTGGATCTCCTGATTTTCATAATTGGCGATGTCAGCGATAGACACAGTAGATGGTGCGTTCTGTTTCATTCGACAACCTTATCTCCGTCTTTGATGATGCTGATCTCTCCCTTCTCCTTCTGGAGCTTGATATAATCGAGAAAGTCTTCAACCGCCTTGTCCACCTCGGAACGAAAAACGGCTCCTATGTCCTCACTCTCGGCGACGATCGAAGCCCAACGCCGCGTCGAGAGATTGCTTCTGAATTGAGCCACCTGCTTCTCATTCAAGCCTTTGCACAGCAGGGCCAGTTCGTTGTCGGAGAAATCCCGCAGTACCGATTGCAGATCTCTGTCACTGATCCTCAGCAGAACATCCATGGTGAGAAGCTTCTTCTCGATATCTTTGGCCAGCGCCGGTTCGGTCAGCTCGAGCTGCTCCATGATTTCCCGTTCGTTCGTGTATTTCATGTTGCGTAGGATTTCCGCCAGCGCCGCCTGGCCGTCTATCTCTTCAGTGACGATCTGACCTTGAGCTCTGATCCTCTCTTTGAGCGAGCCTTCGGCCTGGCGCAATACCTCCGGACTGATCTCCTTGAGCTTGGCCATACGCATGACGATTTGAAGCTGCAGCTCCTCATCGAGGGAGTGGAGAACCTCTGCGGCCCGGTCCGGGCTGAGGTGCGGGAGTATAGCGGTCAGTACCGGCGCAGATTCGTCTTTCAGGAGCAATCTGACCTGCTCGAAATCCAGGTCCATCAGAAAGGAAAAGGGATGCGGAGCTGTACGATTTTTAAGCTTGTTGACCAGCACCGTTGCCTTTTCTTCGTCGAAGGCTTTGCGCAGGATAGCCTCGGCCATGGCGATCCCGCCCCGGGCAACCAGGTCCTGCGTCTTCAGTAGGTAGCCGAACTCTTCCAGGATTTTTATGGCTTCGTTGGATTCGATCTTATCGACCTGGGCGATCTCTTTGGTAATCCCGGCGACCTCTTCTTCGTCGAGATGTCTCATTACTTTCGCCGCCTCTTCCTTGCCGAGGAGCATGAGGAAACGGGCCGCTTTCGAATAGCCCTTGTCGCGAAGATTGTCTTTTATTTCCCGTGGATCCATGGTTGCCTATGATAGCATCCCCTTCTGGAGGGGTCAATTCTGAAAGGGTGTGATCCGCTAGGTTCGCAAGCCCGCCGCCGGGGTTTCGTCCAATTCGAGGTACATCTTGTCGAGCAGTTCCGGTAGCGGCAGAGGATCGTTGTGCAGCAATTTGTAGCTGCCGTGCCAGTATAGACCTGTACCGAGGGATTGATTGCCGATCAGCTCCTCGGCGCGCTCGGGTTCGCTTCTGCCCTCCAGAATCTCATGCATTTCCTTCAGGGCAGGAACCGCTTCGCTCAGGGCGGCGTCAAAGAGTTCGGGGAAGCTCTCCTCGTGAGGCCATTCGCTGTTGCAGGGGTGGGTCCAGATGTTGTTCCCGAGGTTGAGGAAATCTATATCATCGGGAAGCTCGAAGGGATGGAACAGGGCCAGGCGTCTACGGTCTCCGTGGGAGCTGCGATCCCGCTCGTAGGCCAGACGCCTGTAGTGGGGATTCAGGGGATCGATGAAGGTATAGAATCCCATGCAGTCGATATAGGCGTTTTCCACGCGCTGACGGTCCCTGGACTTGAAGTGGGTGTTCGGATAGGTGGCGTTCAGGCTTTTCACCAGGGTCTTGACGATTCCGTAGGGCAGCATTGCCCCACAGTCCAACAGAGGAAGAAGACTGAACTCCCGGATATTCAAACCCCGTTTGAGCTTGAGCATGAGAACATCGAGGATGCGTTCCATGAATATATGACAGCGGTAGTAGATTTCGGTCTCCTCCCGGTCTACATCCACCCATCCGGAGAAGTAATCGATAAAGGGATGGGTCTTCTTGTCGAGGTAGGCGTGGGTGGTGAAACCGAGGATGTAGGCTTTGATCAGGGGCAGATCTTCATGTTTTTTCGCCTCTAGATGGCGCAGCTCGTGGATCATGTGGGCTACCAGTCGGCCGTAGCCCTCGCGGTGTGCGTTTACTCCGTACTTCAAGCCTGTCGGTTTGGTACGTTGATTGTGGTAAAAAAAATCGGGCCCCTGAGCCCCGAATCGGTAGATATTCCCCTGCTCTCTGAGGATCGTTTCGGCACTGCTGCCAAGGGCTTCCCGAAGAGAATCTTCTGCAAAAATCAAATGACAGATCTGTGACGGCATAGCTCAACTATATAGTAATAACTAATTTCTTTATCGGCAAGACTTTAGGTATCTACCAGCGACGGGGGTGAAAGGCAGATGTCTTGGACAGTTCCTCGAACAGCTGCCGCTCCCGGGAACTCAAGTTTTTCGGCACCTCGATTCTGATCCGGACGTACAGATCGCCATGGCCGCTCTTCTTGGGGAATCCTTTTCCTCTGAGACGCAGGCGCTGACCGCTTTGGGTGCCAGGCTGCAGCTTGACCGAGGCCTTGCCGCCGATGATCGGTACGTCGATACGCGCTCCCAGGGCAGCCTCCCAGGGGGTGACCGGGGCGTCCAGTTCCAGGTCGTGTCCGGTGAGGCGGTAGATGGGATGGGGTTCGATGCGGATCCGCAGGTAGAGATCTCCCGGTGTTCCTCTGCCGGAGGTTCTTCCGCCCTGCCCCCGCAGGCGCAGACGCTGTCCGTCGGTAGTGCCGGCGGGGATCTTTACCTCAAGGGTTTTAGTCTCCCGCCTTGACTGGCCGCCGGCCGCCGGAACGCCGGCCG
>JAGLQP010000158.1 GCA_023136785.1 Spirochaetales bacterium | reverse complement strand
AAAAGCGATCTGGAGGATGTGTTTTACAACAACAGTTCCGCCTTGATCGAAGCCGTGCGGAAGGGAAAATGAGCACTCAAAGTCACGTAAAACCCGGCTTGAATCAAGAGCCTCGAGGACGCATGAGCTCTCGAGAGCGGGTCCTGAAGACGCTCAACCACGAGGAGCCGGACCGGGTCCCTCTCGATATGGGCGGCACCATCATGAGCGGAATCATGGCCCATGCTTTGGATCGGCTGCGCAAGCACCTGGGGTTGGAGAGCCGCCCGGGCGGAAACACTGCGGCGGGAAACGGACAAGGCCCTGCTCCTGGGTTGCTGGGGCATGGTGGGTCTGCCCCAGGTAGGGAGCATCCCGGATTTTCTCTGCCTGTTGGCCATGGATCGAGCCTATGTAAAGGACCTTTTCGCCGTACGGACCGAGACGGGGCTGGATATCCTCAATCCCGTGCAGAGCTCGGCGGCCGGTATCCGACTGAAGACTAGAATTGCGCCGCAAATACACCGCAAATGCGCCGCAACGAATCATTGACATCTCGATCTAAAGTGTTTACTGTATTTAACGAAGTGTTCACTTAACGAGTTGATTTATGAGAATTGTTACGGCAAAACAGTTGAAACAAAAAACCGGGGAAATTATCAAAATGGTACGGGCAGGAGAGAGATTCACTCTGACCTATAGAGGTAAACCTGTTGCGATCATTCAACCAGTTTCGGAACACTCACGGGAAATGCAATCACGGTCATTCGATGAAGCCTGGCGGGATATCGAAACGACCCTGGCTGAATCCAAACCATGGTTTTCCGATTGGAGAGAGGCTACTGGATGGATGCGGGACAGGAATTAGTTCTGATCGATACCAACGTATTTGTTATCGATCTCCGCTACCACCGTGATCCGAACTATGCCCAGAATCGCCGTTTTCTCGAAGGTATTGAACTTTCAGATAGAGGGTTTACCACGTTGGTTAACCTCTTCGAACTCTGTGGGATTCTGTCCTTCGACCTGAATCGGGAACAATTGAATGATCTGTGGGTTCATTTTTCCCGGAAATACGGCGTCAGTGTCCTGCCTCCCCCGGATTTCGAAACACAGTGTCCAGTGGTCGAGCAGAGACGCGTTTTCGAATTTGTAGCAAGTCGTTCATCTTTTGGGGATGCCCTCATGGTTGCTGCGGCGGAGCGGTACCTGCCGTTTGTTCCTACTTTGGTGACCTGGGATAAAGAGCATCTCCAAGGGATTTTCAAGGGAGGCGTACTTACCCCTCAAGAATATTTGGCTCGAAAATAACCGCGCATCAGAATGAAGAGAATTTTCAGAAAAATAAATGAATCTTTCACCTGCAACCCTGAACCGTGGAAGCGGCTCTGGTTGGAGGCCAAGGAGCGCTCGCCCGTGAACCGGAGGGAGCGCCGCGGCAATCAAGCCGAGATCGAGAGGTGGAATCTCAGGGCTCCCAGCTACGCGGAGCACAGCGAATCGGAAGAGAGCCGGGATCGGCGGGATCAGATCTTAACCTGGCTTGAGAGCGAGGGAGCTCTCAAGCTAAAGTTTCGGGTCCTGGACATCGGCGCCGGGCCGGGGAATTTCGCCGTTCCTCTGTCCGGGGAAGTGGCTGAGGTGTTGGCTCTGGAGCCAGCTGAAGAAATGGTGTCGATCCTGGAGCGGAAGATCAGAGACGGGGGAAGCGAAAACGTTCGAGTCGTTCAGAAGACCTGGGAAGAAGTGGATCTGATAGCCGAAGGCTGGCAGGACGCCTTCGATCTGGTCTTTGCCTCCATGTCCCCCGGCATCAGCAATCCGGATATGCTGGAGAAGATGATCGCCGCTTCCCGGGCTTTCTGCTACTTGAGCGGCTGGTCCGGAGGCAGGTGGGGAAAATGGGGCCGGGCCCAAAGCGAGCTCTGGCCCGAGATCTTTCAGGAGGAGCTCGGGGATTATCCCAGCGATATTCTCTATCCTTTTGGAATGCTGTATGCCCTCGGGTATCGGTCCCAACTGCGATTTTTTCAGCCTCGAGTCCACCTGGAGATGAGTGAAGAGGAGGCGATAAACGGGCTGGCCGATCATTTCAGCCGTTATGTGGAAATCGGTCCGGCGATTCGAAAGATAATCACCGCCTACGTTCAGAGGAACAGCCGGGCGGGAAGCTTTAACCAGGAGAGCACAACCTGCCATGGCTTCATGCTCTGGCGGGTTACGACCTACTGAGGAACAGGGGAAGGATCAGCCTGTGCAGCCGTATTTTCAACGAACCGAATTCGACGTATCGTTCTACCGGGAATTTCTGCAACCCCGTTTGCCCCCAAAAATTTTCGATGTTCATGTGCATATCAACCTTCCGGAGCATGTCGCCGCCGTACCGCCGGAACGTTGGCGTTCCGACTGGGCTCTGGAGAGCGGGCATCTGCTTCCCTGCGAGGACGCCTATGCCTGCGCCCGGGAGCTGTTTCCGGATTGCCGGTACAGGATCGCAGGGTTCCCCTGGCCGATCAAAGAAGCGGACATGGAGGCCAACAATGCCTACCTGGCGGAGAAACGGGCTGAAGGGCTGCTCTTCCCCTTCATGACGGTACGGCCTGAGTGGAAGCCGGAGGAAATCGAGGAGATGCTGCAGCGGGAGGGTTTCGTCGGCTTCAAGCCCTACCCGGACATGGTCAGCGGCGTCAAGGGAGCCGACATCAGCATTTTCGATTTTCTTCCTCACGAACAGTGGCAGATCGCGGACCGATACGGCAAAGCGGTGATGCTCCACCTGCCCCGGGCAGATCGAATCGCCGGTCCCGAAAACGTTCGTGAGCTCAAGGACATCCGACAGAAGTACCCGGAGGTCTCCATAATAATCGCCCACTTCGGCCGCTCCTTCTGCCCGTATTACCTGCGAACCGGCCTGGAGCTGCTTGGGTCGGACGGCGAGGGCTTCTATTTTGATACCACGGCGGTGATCAATCCGGACACCTACGATTTGGCTTTTTCCCGAATCAGTCCTGAGCGGATCCTGTTCGGTACGGACATGCCGATCCTCTTCTGGCACGGCAGACGGACCTGGACGGAGAAGGAATATCGAAACTTCTGCCGGGAGGAGTTTTCCTGGAACACGCAGCACGAGCCGGCCGAAGTAGAGGCGGAGTACACGCTCTTTCTGTACGAGCAGATGCGAGCCATTCTCGATGGGATGGACCGCAACCACTTGGATGCGGATCAGAGGCAGGCGATCTTCTGGGATAACGGGGAGCGTATTCTGGTGACACGTTCGGATCTGCGGAAATAGGGATAGGAGGAAAAAATGAACAAACAGGGGGAGATCGCAAAGGATCTTCGTGAGTATCTCGAAGGTATTGGCATCGTGGACACCCATGAACATCTGGATACCGAGGAGGAGTTCATCCGAGAACCTGCGGATTTCGGTCGGCTTTTTCTGCACTACGCCAACTGCGACCTGATCTCCGCGGGCTGTCCGCCGGAGGACATCCTGCGTCTTCAAAGCGATCGGGATCTGAGCCCGACAGAAAAATGGCGGCTGATCGCTCCGTATTGGGAGTACATGCGGGGCACCGGATACGGCCGCTGTCTGGAGATCGCGATTCGCGACCTCTACGGTCTGGAGAGCCTGAGTGCCGATACGGTGGAGGTGTTGTCCGAGAAGATGAGCCAGGCCCGACATCCCGGTTACTACCGGGAGGTGTTCGATCGTTCCGGAATCGCGGTGGCCCTCTGGAACCAACTGGACCGGCTGGCTCCGATCCCCAGGATGTGGACCCCTGACTACGACCGCACCCTGTTTGCGCAGGATCTCTTAGCCCCGTATCTCACGTTGGACAAGCAGAAACTCTCCGGTCTGCACGATTACGCGCTGGAGGAGTGGCACCAGGGCTGGGGCCGAGAGATCCTCTGCCTCGACGACTACCTCGGTGCCATCGAGGAACGCTTTTCCTCCTATGCATCCCAGGCTTCAGCGTTGAAGATCCCCGTAGCCTATTTCCGCCCCCTCGTCTTTGCCGACCGCAGCCGCGGCGAAATCGAGCCTCTGTTCAACCAGCTGCTAAACTCCGGATGGGAACGCAATGTCAGCCTGCCCTCCCTCGAGCAGCTGCGGGGGATCCAGGATTATCTGGTTCACTTCAGCATCCAGCAGTGCGCCAAATACGATCTGACGGTGAAGTTTCATACGGGACTGCAGGAGGGCAACGCCAATACCATACGCAACTCCCGGGCCTCGTTGTTGAGCAACCTGTTTTTCAAGTATCCGAAGGTGCGTTTCGACATCTATCACATCAGCTACCCCTATCAGGAGGAGCTGGTCACACTGGTGAAGAACTTCCCCAATGTGGCGGTGGATTTCTGCTGGATGTGGATCGTCAATCCCGCCGCGGGCAGGCGGGCGTTGAGTGATTTACTCGACGCCGTACCGGCCAACAAGATCCACGGTTTCGGCGGGGATTTCATCTTCATTGAGGGATCCTACGGTCATGCGGTCATGGCCAAGGACAACATCGCCCGGGTGCTCGCGGAGAAAGTGAGCGAGGGTTCGATGACGGAGGAACGGGCCAGGCAGGTCGCCCGGTGGATCCTGCGGGACAATCCGATTCACTGGTTCGGATTGAAGGAAAAAGTACCCGCCGAGGTGCTCGGTTAAAGGCGTCGCATCGGCGCACCGCCGGCCAGGGGCGCCGGGGCCGGGTCGCCAATACTCACCAATTGGAGCTTGAGCATGCATTCCATCTGGATCGACGGCAAGCAGATACAGAGAGCCTTGCAGCGGAACGAGGCCTTCTGGAAAGGGGAGCTGGAGCAGGGTCCGGTGATGTGGGTCACGGTCCCGGAGGCAAAGCCGGGCACTCCGCCGCCGGAGCCGGCTACCGACGACGAACTGTGGACGGACGTGGAGTATGTGATCGAGGCGGCGGAATACAGCCTTTCCCACTCCTACTACGCCGGGGATGCCCTTCCCATCCACAACCCCTGGCTCGGTCCGGACCAGGTCGCCGCCTGGCTGGGGGCCGAGATGACCCTCAGACCAAGGGACTTCACCTCCTGGGTCAAACCAATTGTGACGGACTGGTCGGAACACCCGAAGCTGGCCATCGATCCGGAGAACCACTGGTGGAAACTCTATCTGGAAATCTTACGGGCTTCGGTGGAGCGTGGAAAGGACAAGTGGGTCACCACCTATCCGGACCTGCACACAGGGATCGACGGACTCAGTGCTATTCGCGGACCCGAGAACCTGCTCGTCGACCTTTTAGAGAATCCCGAGCCGATTCCGCGGGCCATGCGGGACATGACCGAGTTGTTCAAGTCGATCGTGGACATCGTATCGGACATCATCCTTCCCTCCGGGCAGGGCACGACCAACTGGACCGCGGGCTGGAGTCAAAAGCGCTTCCTCTGCATCGGTCAGAATGATTTCACCTGTATGATCTCTCCTGAAATGTTCGAAGAGTATTGCTTTCAG
>JAGLQP010000157.1 GCA_023136785.1 Spirochaetales bacterium | reverse complement strand
GATCGATTCGCAGCAAACTAGGCCGCACCAAGCCGGTACCGCCGGTGGTTCCGGGGAAGCTCGTACGAGATATCGGTCTACCGCCCTTCAACCGAAGTTTCCTCGAATGATGAGCTCCTTCCGATACTGCCAGTTTCCCGCTTTGGAAGGAAGGAAGACGCCGTAGCCTTCACTGCCCAGAAACTCTTCTCCGTCCACTACCAGCCGGCCCCTCGAGAAAACCTTCTTCACCCTACCGAGGAGCTCCCGGCCCTCGAACAGCGTGTAGGAGGCGTTGCTGTGCTGGTTGGAAGCGCTCACCGTCCAACTCTCGGTCGGATCGAATACCACCAAATCGGCGTCGGAACCCGAGTCGAGCCTGCCCTTTTTAGGAAACAGACCCATGATGCGGGCCGTGTTTTCCGCCATAAGGGCTGCCACCTCATTTGGGGTGATCAAACCGCTGTTCACACCGAAGTTCCAGACCACGGGCAGCATGGTCTCTACTTCCGGCGATCCGTAGGCCGCATCGAAGAAGTCGTCTTCGACCTTTTTGTTCTTCGGTGCATGGTCGCTGCCGATCGAATCGAAGATTCCTTCCTGCATCGCCGTCCATAAAGCCATGCGGTCGCCCTCCGTCTTTATCGACGGCCCGACCTTGCCAAGGGGTCCTCGCGCTTTCAATCCCTCCCAGGTCAGCCCGAGGTACTGAGGGCAGGTTTCGGCGATCACCGGATAACCCATACGCTTTAGAAAGCGGATCACCTGGATGCCTTCGGCCGATGAGATATGGGGGATGTATACGGGACAGTTCATCAGCCGTCCGATGTACACCGCTCGGAATATCCCTTCAGCTTCGGCGATGTCCGGGCTTGTTTCCAGAAACCGCTCAGCAAAGTTCGCCTTCTCCGCCAGCATTTTGTCCATGATGTAATCGATGGCCAGGCCGGTTTCGGCGTGTACACAGACCATGCCGCCGTGCTTGCTCACGACGTCCATCATCTTGGCCATGGCGTAGTCATCGGTCATCCAGCCGAGCTTTGCGTAGGCCATAAACACTTTGAAGGAGGTAACCCCCATTTGAAAAGCTTGGGGGATTTCATCGGCCTGCTTTAGGGCCTCGAACAGTCCGCCGTGAAGGGCGAAATCGATACAGGAGGTGGCCTCTCCCTCGTCCTTGAATTCCTTGATTTTGGTAACCAGGCTGTTCCCCGGCCGGGCATAGGCGTAATGAATGACCGTGGTCACTCCGCCGAACGCTGCGGTTCGGGCCGTGTTGGCGATGGAATCCAGATATACCGGATGCGTATGCGGATCGATCGCTCCCGGCAGAACGTAACAACCCTCCGCATCTATGGTCGTCTTTCCTTTGGCCTCTCCCGGAGCCGTGAGCGCTGAGATCCTGCCGTCGGAAATGGCTACATCGGCTCGAACCGTCTTTTCCGGATATACGAGCAGTCCGCCCGTTACCACACAATCATAGCTCATAGTCGTCCTCCCTCTGGCGGTACTGGCGGGTAGAATAGCCGGTTGTTTCGGCTGATGTCAACGAGAATCGCTCTGCTCCCGGTCATGCCAGGCCCGGTAGTCTGCCGGTGTATCGATATCGTGGAGGATACCGTGATCATCCACGGGCACGATCACCGTCGGCACCTCTGCCAGAACGTCTCGCAGGGACATCGAAACGCTGGTCTCAAGAATCCGTGTCCTCATCTGCGGGGAGAGAAGCAGGGGATGCCCCTTTTTTCCCCTATACTTTGGGATCACTGCGTAGGCCGCACCTGTTGAAGGCAAAATCGAAGCCAGCTTCCTGTCCCAGCCCAGAAGATCTTTGTATACGTCTTCAGAAATCCCGGGCATGTCTCCGAGGGCAAGGAAAAATCCTCCGCTTCCGAGGACCTGTGCTCCCCGCTGTACAGAAGAGAACATCCCTTCCTCGTAGCTCTCGTTCTTCACCACTTCTACCCGCTGCCAGTCCCGAAATAGGCCGTCGAGCTCCTCGGCCCGAAACCCGGCGACCAGTACGACACGGGCACAGACATTCAGAGCGGTACGCACGCTATGCTCGACAATCGTCGATTTCCCCCACGGTAGAGTCATCTTCCAGTCATCCATCCGGCTTGAGCGTCCCGCCGCCAACATCACGCATTCGACTTCCGCCATAACACCTTCCTTCACACCCCCCGAACGGGCAATTCGATCAGGCTCGATCAACGAACGACGAGAAACCCCAAGAAGAGCATAATCCCAGAACGGGGAAAGGATCAATTCATGCCCACAGTATGGAGTGAAAAGTGGATGGGAAATTTTTAAGCTTTTCTAATAAAAATGCAGTTTTGAGTCTTGACAATTTTTTCCCACTGTGCAATAGTCCGATCAATTTAGAATAAAGGAAGCAGTAGATCAGGTGCGCGGACTACACAAATTACCAACAGGTCTAGCGGGGCTCCGGTATTTCCGGAGTTTTTTTTTAATCTTCAAAGAATCAATTGGAGAGCCTATGGCTCTCCTTTTTTTTAAGGCGTATAGGAAGGGCTGTTCCCCTTGGCCGGGGGCAGCCCTTTTTTTGTATCTGTACCGGGAATCAACCGGACCGACACCTACATGAGCACTGGGAGGGAAGAATGAAACCGAGTTTTTTTGCCAATCTGGAATCCGTCTGTAGAAAAAAGCAGAGCCTGCTCTGCGTCGGTTTGGATCCGCGCTTCGAATGTACCGACCCGAAAGAAGCGGCACAGCGCATGCTACAGCGAAATCGAGAAATCATCGAACAAACCTTGCCCTATGCAGCCTGCTACAAACCAAACATCGCCTTCTACGAAGCTTACGGTTTGGACGGGCTCAAGGCGCTCAAGGAAACTCTCGAGCTAATCCCGAAAGGCACGCCCGTGATTCTCGACGCCAAACGAAACGATATCGGGCAGACCGCCACGGCCTATGCTCGGGCACTGTTCGACTACTACGGCGTGGATTCCGCCACGTTGAATCCCTTTCTAGGGCGCGAGTCGATTCGCCCCTTTCTCGAGCACAGAGGAAAAGGCTTGTTCCTGCTCTGCCGCACCTCAAACCCTGAATCCGGAGACCTCCAGGCTCTGGAGGTATATCGAAAGAATCTCGGCGGTGGAAAAAGCCATACAACCTGCCCTCTGTACCTCGAGATCGCCAGGGAAGCTTGCAGCTGGTCTCCCGATATTGGCTTGGTCATCGGAGCGACCGATCCCGAGGCTTTGGAAACCGTCCGTGATCAGCTTCCCGGAGTATGGATACTTTGCCCCGGAATCGGTGCTCAAGGGGGAAGCCTGGAAGCCGCGGTCCGAGCGGGATTACGGGAAGACGGTTTGGGCTTGCTTCTCGTCGTGGGCAGAAGCATCTACCAGGACCCCAACCCGGGACAGAAAGCTCAGGCGTTTCGAGACCGAATCAATTGGGAGGTGGCCGGCTCGAGAAATCGGCGGACCGCCCGATCCCTGCGGAGAGAGATCCGGCGAGTGGCCCTTTTGGAGGAAATCATCGAGCAGGGCTGCCTCAAGTTCGGATCTTTCCGTTTGAAATCCGGGGCGATCTCGCCCCACTACCTCGACCTGCGCCAGATTATCTCCAGCCCCGGGCTTCTCTCCAACGTTGCGGAAGCCTACGAGGAACTGTTGCGCCCACTGGTGTTCGACCGCATCGCCGCAATCCCGGTGGCCGCGGTTCCCCTGGCTGCAGCCGCATCCTTGCGGCTGGGCAAACCCTTCATCTACCCCAGGCTCACCGTCAAGGGCCACGGCACGGGAAACGCCATCGAAGGATTCTTTGAAAAGGGGGACAGGGTCGTTCTCCTCGACGACGTGATCAGCTCGGCCCGGAGCAAACTCGAAGCGATCAAGATCCTGGAAGGCTCCGGAATTGAGGTGACGGATCTGGTCGTGCTGGTCGACAGAGAGAGCGGTGGCCGGGAAGAGATCGAACGGAGAGGAATACGCTTCCACGCCTTCGCGCGGATCTCAGAGCTTCTCCAACTCGCCCGAACCCGGGGGCTGACTGGGGTACCCAAAAAAGAGGAGGTAGGGGTATGAGAAGCAGGGAAGAGATCCTCCACCGGCTTCAGACCGATAGTTTCAAACTGGCCACCGTGTCCGGGATCCTGACCACCCGCCCGGGGATGATCGAGTGGGTCGACCGCATGGTTCCGGAAATCGAGATCATCACCACCAAGAGCTATCAGGTGCGCCCCAATCCTGGATACCGGGAGCCGGTCCTTCTCGAACAGGAGGTGGGCTGCTTTGCCAACGCCGTGGGCTTGAGAAATCCGGGAATGGAAGAAGGATTCCGGGAGCTGGAGGACCTGCGGCGCAGGCACGGGCTCCGAAGCCTTCTCAACGTCTCCCTGTCCGCAAACAGCGCAGAAGACTTCATCCAACTGGCCAGACGTTTTGGCCCTGTGGCGGATATCCTCGAGCTGAACTTCTCCTGTCCCCATGCCGCCGGCGGCTACGGGTCCAGCATAGGAACCGATCCGCGGGTTGTCGCCGAGTACCTCAGGGCGATCAGAAGATCTACCTCTGCCCTACTCTTCCCCAAGCTGACTCCCAACGTCGATGACATAGGGGAAATCGCTCGGGCGGCTGTTGCCGCAGGGGCAGATGGCTTGAGCGCCGTCAATACCGTCGGTCCGGAGGTATTCCGGGAACCCTCCAGCGGCGAACCGATTCTATCCAATCCCAATGGCGGCAAAGGCGGGAAATCCGGCGAGTGGATCAAGGAAACTGCCAGAGAGAAGGTAGCCCAAATTCGCCGGGCCGTGGGCAAGGACGTTCCCATCATCGGGATCGGCGGTGTTTCCTCGGCAGGCGATATCAGAATCTTGAGGGAGGCGGGGGCAAATGCAATCGGCCTGGGAAGCGTGTTCGCCCGCATTCCCCGTCAGGATCTTATTCCCCTGTTTGTCAGCGCCCTGGCCAGAGACTATCTGGAGCACGACAACAGGGCAGCTACTTTTCTGTCTACCGAGCGGCTCATGGAATACAAAACCTCCCGTATCCGGGAGATCCGTGAGTTCAGTGAAACCCTGCGGATGATTACCCTCGACCGAAGCCTGAGCGCCTCAGCCAGTCAGTATGTCTTTCTCTTCCTTCCCGGCAGCGGGGAAAAGCCCTTCTCCATCGCCTGCACCGAGCCGGCCACGTTTCTGGTTCGCAGACGCGGTCCTTTCACAGATGCCCTGTTTGGGTTGAGCGCAGGCGACCCGGTCCTGCTGCGCGGGCCCTATGGGGCACAGATGCCCCGCAGCGAGAAACCAACCGCCTGCATCGTGTCCGGAGGCACCGGAATCGCCCTGGCTCCGCTGCTGGTGGAAAACCTCATCGCGGAAGGCAAAGAAGTCAACTTGTTCTATGGCGCCTCTCGAGAGGAGGATCTGGAGGTCCTATCTGCACTGGATCTCCCCTGTAGGCAGTTCGCCGTTCCTGACCACGGCGCTCCGGCGCGAGTGTTAAATCTCCTG
>JAGLQP010000156.1 GCA_023136785.1 Spirochaetales bacterium | reverse complement strand
TCTATAACAACGGCGAAACAGTGGCTCAAGGCCAGGACGATATCCAGAGGGAGTTGAAACTCGATCGTCGAGTCGAAGAGAAAGGTGACCCGAGCCGGAAACTCCTCATCCGCGGTGAAGAGAACACAGGCCAGAGGAATGCGGGGTAGCGGTTCGAAGGCGTATGATGCATCGCCGAAATTGAGAGGTTTTCCGGCCAGCTGCAAACAGTGGCGATCGAACATCTCTACATCTGTACCGTAGCGCTTTTCCAGAGAATCGGCGGGCAGGTGATGAGGGCCGGTGAAGAAATTGCTTCCCCCCGGCAACTCCTTTTCGCTGACCCATCTCCCCGAGGGCTCGATTTCCATGACCCTGGTCAAATAGATCAGCATCAGCAGCTCGAACTCCGGATCTGCGGCCAACGGGTCTCCAGCAGGACTGTGTATCCGCATGGATTCCGGCTCGACGGGGTAGACCGTTCCCAGGAAGGGTAGGTGGTAACAACCGTCCCGCCAAGATACGCCGGTACGTTCTTCAACCGGCAGCGGCTCGAGAGCACCGAGGTCCTGCCAGAGTTTTTGCCTGCCCGAGTCGAACTGAAGCTCTCCCATCGTGATGCATTTTAGAACGTTCTCTCCGAGATGGTCAAATCTCCCTGGAGAACTTTTCCGTTTTCCCGTACAGTGAATGAATATACTTGCTCGGGACTTGAGAACGGAGGTGCCAGTGGGGGATGCAGTCAAGGCCGCCTTTGTCGGTTTACGGCACATGCACATAATTGATGCCTACGCCTACATGTTGGAACGACGGGATGTGGAGATTGTAGCTGTATGCGAGGAGGATCCCCAGACCCGGGAACGCCTCGCTTCGGCGGGTATGATCAACCCGACCCACTCCAACTTCCATGACATGCTCTCTCAGGTCGAGTTCGACCTGCTGGTGGTGGGAGATGTATTCGCTAAGAGGGGCGGGCAGATCATCACCGCGCTGCAGGCGGGAAAGCATGTGCTGAGCGACAAACCCTTGTGCACGGATCTTGAGGAACTGGCACAGATTGAATCTCTATCGGAGCAGCATTGCCTGGCTGTCGGAGCTATTTTGGAACTGCGGGATTCGGGAGCCTTCCGGCGTACGCGGCAGCTTGTCACGGCCGGAACTATCGGGGAGGTCCACACGATCAATTTCTGCGGGCAGCACCCGCTGCTTCTCGAAAGTCGACCCGCTTGGTATTTCGAAGCCGGGAACCACGGCGGTACCATCAACGACATCGCGATTCACGGCATTGACATTCTTCAGTGGATCACGGGAAAGGAGTTTCGAGAGATCGTGGCGGCCCGATGCTGGAACGCCGGTCTGAAACGGCATCCTCAGTTTCGCAACGCCGGTCAGCTGATGATGGTCATGGAGGGGGGATGCGGTGTGCTCGGGGATGTTTCCTACATCTCCCCGGATGGTTTTCGCTATACTCTTCCGCAGTACTGGCGCTTCACCTTCTGGGGCGAACGGGGAATGTTGGAAATGGGCTTGAATGTACCCAAGATCCGGGTCTACTCAGCTTCGGCTGAGCAGCCTGAGCTGTTCGAACCCGCACCCGATCGTGCTGGGGGATATCTGGACGATCTCCTGGCTGCGGTTCGGGGACTGAAGCGTAGGCACGACCCACAGCTGGTGTCAGCAACCAGAATCTCCCTCAAAGCCCAGGAAGCAGCCGACAGGAATATGACCGGTATCAACCTGTCGCTTTGAGGTATTTTTTTCCTTGCATTTTATCCCGGGCTGAACGACAATAGGTTGTTGCCAATGAGTGAAGCAGGATCAGCAAAAGAACGACTCGGCGAAGCCCTGGTACGAACCGGGGCGATGACCGACGGGCAGGTCAAGCAAGTGCTTCTCCGTCAGCGCGAGCAGAGCGAACTGGACAAGCTGTTCGGTGAAATCGCTGTCGAGCTGCAATTTGTGGATCAGCAGACCATCGAAAAGATACTCAACCAACAAACAGAGAAGTAATCTTTTCTACAACCACACCTGGAGTACCGTATCGATGCGGGATAGCTCCCCACCCAGCCTTTGGGCTGCCTCCTGCTGCAAGGGGAAACAGCGGTCGTTGAGCGTGCGCAGCTTTTTGTATACTCCATCCACAGCTCGGCCCACGGACAGGTCGTCATTCATATGTTTTTCAAATTCCTGACGAATAGCGGTGATGATCCTATCCGCATCCTGTTGCCGGACATCGGCAGCGCTGTTTTCCCGCGTTTGTCCGAGCAACCTCTGAATCAGATCGCGTGCTGAATCGACATATTCGACTGCTCGCTGCAGCTTTTCATCTGTAAGGTTGAGCCTCCTGCGATAGTGGGAATAAATAAGAAAAAAACGCAGGTGGTAGAGTTTGAAGTTCCTGCCCAACACATCTCCGGGGTAGAGGATATTTCCTCGACTCTTGGACATCGTCTTACCGTCAACAATCAGATGCTCACCGTGGAGGTAGAAATTAGCATACTCTTTCCCTGAAATAGATTCGATCACCGCGATGTTGTAGTCATGGTGCCGGTAGATGTTGTCGATCCCGCCGCAGTTGATGTCGATCTGGTATCCGAGGTTTTCTGTGACCATGGCGGGATCTTGGATATTCCAGGAGGGTCTGCCTCTACCGATTTCCGTATCCCAGTAACTCAGATCCCCATTGGTGTAGCCATGCCAAAGAATGAAATCGCCCCTGTTCCAGCGACGGCCGTTGTAGGTATCCTTCTTGAAACGAACCTTTTTTTTCGGCCAGCTGCTCATATCGAGCCGGAAGAGCTTGCCGAATCCCTCGAATTTCAGCGGATCAAAAAAAACGTTGCCCTCATGCCAATGGGCGATGCCCTTTTTCAGCAGCTTCTGTATCAGATGTACTGCCTGGGAGATGCTGGTAGAGGCGCGAGGAATGTTGAGGGGAAGCTTGATGGCAAGGAGGTCCGCCTCCGCGTGGAAAAAATCGGCTACTTCTGCCGCGATGTCTTCAGGTTTCCTTCCCACTTCGACCGCTTCTTCAAGCATCTTGTCTTCTATATCTGTGAAATTGATAACTCGCCGGACATCGTAACCCAGATACTCCAGATAACGTACCAGGATATCTTCATAGAGAAACGTACGGTAGTTGCCGATATGAGGACGACGGTAGGTCGAAGGCCCGCAGGTGAATATCTTAACCTCCCCTTTCTTTAGCGGGTGAAAAACCTCTTTGCCGCGGCTCATCGTGTTGTACAGTTGTAGCATCTCTCCCCCTTTCCTTTGGGGCTAAAATAC
Source organism: Spirochaetales bacterium (assembly GCA_023136785.1). GTDB lineage: Bacteria > Spirochaetota > Spirochaetia > SZUA-6 > DRHE01 > JAFGQJ01. Next base: position 2,210 of record JAGLQP010000156.1, on the reverse strand, counting down.
CCAGATACACCGATTGAGTCAAAGAGAAAAACCTTGCCCATTGTCGCCATTTAGAATATTGTAGAAGAAACACACAGAATCAGGAGTAATCCCGATGGCAAATCTGAAAACAACCTATATGGGCTTAGAGCTGAAGAATCCCTTCATCGCCGGTGCTTCCGGCTACACAGCTAATCTGGATCGTATCAAGCAGTTGGAGGAAGCCGGTGCGGCTGCCATCGTAACCGCCTCCCTCTTTGAAGAGCAGATCCAATACGAACGCTTTCGCCTGGAGGAAGATCTCCACCAGTTCGACAATCTGTACGCGGAAATGACGGGTTTTTTCCCGCAGGTAAAACACGCCGGCCCCAAGGAACACTTGACTTGGGTGAAAAAGGCCAAGCAGGGTGTTGGCATCCCCGTTATCGCCAGCCTCAATGCCGTGAATCGAAAAGTCTGGAGCGAATGGGCCGTACAGCTCGAGGATACCGGAGCCGACGGGCTGGAGCTCAACTTCTACGCCACCCCAAGTGTCTTCGATCGGAGCTCGATGGATGTGGAACAGGAACAGATCGAGATATCCGGAGAAATTAAAAACAAGGTAAAGGTGCCGGTGAGTGTGAAGCTGAGCCCCTTTTATTCGAATCCTTTGCATTTCATAAAGAACCTAGATGAGGTAGGTGTTCAGGGGTTCGTGCTTTTCAATCGATTGTTTCAGCCTGATATCAACGTGGAGGAGGAGACGAATCGCTATCGCCACAACTTGAGCACCGAAGTGGAGCATGAGGGGCCTCTTCGCTACGCGGGTCTACTCCACGGCAACATTCAAGGCGATGTCTGTGCCAACAGCGGTATCCTGTCCGGAAAGGATGCAGTCAAGCTGATTCTGGCCGGAGCTGTTTGTGTCCAGGTGGTCAGCACGCTCTACAAGAACAAGATAAGCAGTCTGTCAAACCTGATCAGAGAAGCCGAGTCCTGGATGGATGGAAAGGGTTACAAAGACCTGGGGGCATTTCGGGGAAAGATGAGTGCCAAGAACAACTCAGACCCCGGATTCTATAGGCGCGCCCAGTACGTAAAGCACCTGATCAAGGCGGATTATTCGAGTTAAGCTCTAATCAGTCATGGCGAAGTAGGCTTTCAGCTCTTTGAAGGCCGCTTCTCGATAGTTGACCTCTATTTTTGTTTCCTTGAGGGCTTTCCTGAGAACGTTGTCCCACTTGCCTTCGGGTAGGTCCTGTTTCATTTCTGAAAACAGAGTTAGTATGTCGGTGTTGTCCTTCAGGTTGTAGATCTTCTTGTCATCATGGTAGAAGAGGGAATAGAGCTTCTTTATATAATCCCCAATGCTTTGTTCTGATCGACCTCCAAGGCGCTTCTCGATCAGTTCCTCTTTCTTGCGAGCTCGTTTGAACTCCCTATCGATTCTGTCGATGTCTGTGCTCTTCATACGGCCCCTCCTCGTACACTCTCAAATATAGTGAAAACGTGAACGTAAAACAAGGTAGCTCGGGCGGGTGCGCCTGCCGGTAGGGCTTTTTTTTGATTGACAAAGAAAATGCCGGTGTTACCCTTCTATCGTTCTTTCCCGTCGTACTGCCGGGAGTTGAAATTCGCTTACAAGGGAGGAGTGGGAATGGCCGATACGATTCCGAAAATAATGCAGGATTTCGTCAAGCGAGAAGCTGATCTGGCCGTACAGTGGTCGAAAGATGAATCGGAAGAGTTTCAACCAATCGCTTGGAAGCAGCTCGTTGTGGAGGTTGAAGCCTTCGCCGCAGGTTTACTGAGCCTTGGTGTGAAGCGGGGGGATCACATCGGTATGATCTCCGACAACATGAAAGAGTGGTTATGGGCGGATCTGGCGATTCTTTCCATCGGTGCTGCGGATGTTCCCCGGGGCTCTGATTCCATGGCGCCCGAGATCGAATACATTCTCGATCACGCCGAGTGTGCCGTAACCATCGCGGAAAACCAGGCCCAGATGGAGAAGATCCTTTCGATAAAGAGGAGCCTGAAGCAACTGAAGACCTTGATCGTGTTGGATCCGGATTTTCAAAAATCCAAGAGCAAGCTGGAGGGTGCTGCTATTTGGACCTTCAAAGAGATCCAGGAGAAAGGCCGGGAGTACCTGAAAGGAAATCCCGGCTGTATCGAAGAGGAGATAGCCAAGGGAAAGACCGAGGATCTGGCCACACTGATCTACACTTCCGGAACCACCGGGGAACCGA